>JAHFTG010000092.1 GCA_023269455.1 Opitutaceae bacterium
ATCGAAGACGTCGAAATGCGCCTCCTCTTGAGTCGAGATACCTGGCACATGGCGAAGCAACGTCCGTGGTTTGGCTGGGGTTCCGGTTCCTTCGAAATTGTCTTCCCCGTCTTTCAAGGGGATTATCTGCGCGATGCGGACGGTCGCACCACCGCTCGTTTCCAAGAGGCGCATAACGACTGGCTCCAGCAAATGGCGGAAACCGGTTTGACCGGGCTCCTCATCCTCCTCGTCCCCCTTGTAATCACGGGTTTCTCCGCCTGGCATCGCGGCGGTCTCGCCGCGCGTTGGGCGCTGGGAGCATGCGGCCTGCTGTTTCTTTACGCCCTGATCGACTTCCCGCTCCATAACCCGGCGGTGCTGATCTTGCTTACCGTGTTATGGACGACTGCAGGTCGTCTCGGTGAGTCCAGAAATCAACCGCATAACAAACCTGATCGCTAGCCTCACTCCGATTCTCAGGACTTCTTCGTGCCCTCGTAGTTCTTGTAGTATTTGGACCCGTAGTAGCCGTAACCGGAATAGTATTGGGAACCCAGCAGCCCGATCGGCATCGAGTTGAGCACGATCCCGGGGAAATCCAGTCCCGTCTTGCGCAGACGCTCCAAAACACCGCGCACCTGCTGTCTGGACGTCTTGCTGAAACGGCAGACGTAAACCAGCTCGTGGCAAATCTTGGCGAGAGCCGCCGCATCCGGGAAAACACCGGCCGGGGGGGTGTCCACGATCACCACATCAAACTTCGACTGAAGCGCTTCGATCAAGGGCACCAACTGCCCCGCCGCCAGGAACTCGGAAAGATTGCGGCTCACTCCGCCCGCGCGCAGCAGATACAATCCCGAATGGATTTCCACGATTCCCAGACGTGGATTTTTCTCCAAGTCGCCGTCGATTTTTCCGTCAGCTTTCAGCCAGTTGATAATACCTGCATCGTTATCGAGCTGGTAATTGCGATGCTGCGAGGGACGGCGTAAATCGGCATCCACCAGCAGCACGCGCCGACCATGCGCAGCAAACACAGACGCGAGGTTGCTCGCGATAAAGCTCTTCCCTTCCCCCGGCACCGTGCTGGTGATCAACAGGGTCTTGGGCGGATCAAGCCGCGACGTCAGTTGAAGCTGGCTGTAAAGCGCCCGGAATTGTTCCGCCGGCTCTTCTTCGTGTTTCCGACTCACGAGATGGGGGCGTTCCTTCTCCGATTCCTTCAACAGCGAGATTTCACCCAGCAGCGTGCTGCCAAGATAATACTCAACGTCCAACGCGTTTCGCACCCGTGCAAAAAGAAGTTCAACCGTGAACGGATACCCCACGAGAATGAACAGCGCCAACACGCTGATCAGCAGAATTATCTTCTTTGGATTTGGGGAAAAGGGACCGATGGGAGGCGAAGCCCGGTCCGACAATTTAACGTTTACGCTCTGAAGTTGGGCGGAAATAGACGCCTCGTTCAACCGGGTCAAAAGTTGTGAATAGGTCGCCTTCTGCGTGTCGAGCGCCCTGCGCAGCACGTTGTATTCGACCCCGAGCTGGTCGAGACGGAGCGAGTCCTTTTCGGCGTCGGCCAGTTGGGCGGCCAGTTGGTTTTCATTGTCGCGGGCGCTTGCCAGTTGGCCGCGCAGATTTTCCATGGCCGCCTTGATCTGCTCGTCGCGCAGGCGACTGAGCGCTTCCAATGATCGCGCGTTTTCCTGCATCGCGGGGTGCATTCGACCGTAACGCTCGGCCATCACCACGCGGCGCGCCTTGAGATCATCGATTTTCCCCTGAGTGCCGGTCAAGGCACTGAAATCCCCGATAAGGGCCAGTTGCTCGATGTTGTAGTCACCTTTGCTCAGCACCGACTCCGCTTGCTTAAGCCTGGTCTCCACCGCAAGGCGGGCCACCCGCGCCTCGGTCGCACTGGTGTTCAAGGCCTTCATCCGGTCCACCACGATATTCTGGTTTTGCTCCAGTGAGACCAGGTTGTAGCGCTGGCGATAAGCCTGCAGATCACGCTCCGCCGTCTCGACCTGCTTGCGGAGTTCGTCGGCTCGATCACGCAGAAACGACAATGCGGCGTCACTGCCCGCGCTATTCTTATTAAAGATGTAACGGATAAATTGCTCCGCAAACCGGTTGGCCAAAAGGGCCGCCACTTGCGGATCGCGATTCACCGCCGTTATTGAGATGAGCGTGGTCGCCTCCTTCAGGGAGACGCTTACGCTGCCCTGCACGATGCGCATGATCGCACTCTCTTGGGGATTGACCGCATAAGCGTCGGCAATCTGGGCGCGTTCCTGGGGAGTCAGGGAAGCGACCACGAGGTTCAACATATCATCGCCCACCAACTGCTCCATCCTCGTCGCCAATTGAGGACCCATTTCCCCGAAACCATTATCTCCTATCTGACGGATATCCGCCACCCGTTCGGGGCGCTCGATCATGATCCGGGCGCTGGCGGAATAAAGTTTGGGCTGGCGAAGCAACTGCCAGCCAAGAACCGTGCAAAAAACCAACGCCAACGACACGGCCACCCATAGGTGGGTGCGAACAATGGTCAGAGCCTGACGCATATCCATGTGGGCGAGCGCACCGGCGGGGCTCGTCACGGGGGCCGGTGCGGCGGAACGCCGCTGAGGAGGAACGGAAGAAGCCATGACGTTTAGAATACGCGCTCCGGCACAAAGACAACGTCACCAGGCTGCAAGAAAAACGAATCACCGGGGTCCGCGCGGCCCCCGATCAATTTCTCCACGTTGACCGTGAAAGATTGCTCGGCTCCCTCTTTCCCTTTGCGGGTCACGCGCACGCCATCGGCCTTGCCGATACGGGTAAAGCCTCCCGCCTTGGTGATCGCTTCCACGATGGAAATACTCCCGACCTCAGGAGGAAAGGAAACCTTGCCCTGGGTGCTGACCTGACCGAGCACCATGATCTCTTTGGGGCTGTATTCCACCACGTTTATCACCACTTCGGGTCGGATAAAAATCTCTCCCGCAACATAACGCTCCGAGATGAGTTTTTGCGCTTCGGCTATGCTTAGATCCCGCACGGTGATATCACCCAGCAGGGGAACGTTTATCCGACCATCCCCATCCACGCGGCGATCTACGGATACATCCGGTTCGCCCTGCACTGAAATGTGGACGAGATCGAGCGAGAACAACTTATATTGCCCCGACGCCGTCTTGGACTCAGCCGCCTGCAGCGCACCCGCAAGAGCCGGAATGAGAACCAGCGATCGGAAAATTTGCGCGAAGCTCAAGACGCGCAACTTTAGAAACGAGCCGTGACGCCCACACCGTAAGTGATGCGGTCGTAGGTGGATATAGCCAAGGTTGACTCGGTATGACGATAGCCCGCCGACACATCGGCACTCCATACCGGGGTGAAAGTGTAAGCCAGTCGGATGCGAGCGGACTCGCTGTCATCCGTGCGGCCAGACAGAGCCCCCGAAGCCGTATAGTTTGCATGATCGTAGCCAACACTGCCGTCGAGACTGAGCTTTTCGCTCAGAGCCTGTTTAATACCGAGGGAAATGGTGAAGGTCTTCGACGACTGGTCGCCCGCCGTGGTGCCAAAATCATTGGACGCATCAAGCGTGAAGGATGTCTTCTGGGTCGCCACCCATTTCAGACCGGTGGCCAGAAAAATGCCCGTGGAATCATGGAATCCAGAATTATCAAACTGCCGGTTCACCAAACCGGCTCGAACCGTGCCGGTAACCTTCGGCGCGAGCTCACCCTCAAGACCTGCGCTGTAGCGGAAATCCTGACTCGCGGGGTCGCCATGCCCTGCGGCGCGATTCGTGGTTTTGCTCTGCCCGTAAGAAAATCCAGCCAAGGCCGTCAACTTCGGGGAATACACATAGACCCCATCAATGCCGACCGTGTAGGCCTCAACATCACTGTAGCCGGCGGTGCGATAGTCGTTGAGATCATAGTTTGCCGTCAGCCGGTAGCCCAGCTTTTCGGAAAACAAATACTGAAACAATCCGTTGTAAGTATAATCATTCGACGTCACCCGGGCGTTAAGCGTGTCATCCGCCTGTGACGTCCTCTTGATTCCGACATCCGAGGTAAGCAGGGCTTTATCCGAAGGGCTGTAGGCGATGCGTCCCGAGAAATAAGGATCCTCGCTATCTTGCGACGCGTGATCGCTAAACCGCACGAGATTCACCCCAACTCCCAGATTGGTCGTGAAAATGCCTTGGTCGCGTATGTAGTGAACTTCAGGCGTCAGCGTGAAGATCTCGTCGCTTACCTCGCCACTGTTGGCAAAAATATTCGAGTCGTAGTCGGCACGGGCCTCGACGGAGGACTCAATGCGTCCGTGTCCGATTTCAACGGCGGCGGAAGCGAGGGAAGATACGGCGACAAGGCCGGTCGTAAGACGAAGGAGTGCTGACATAACTGGAATGGATTTAGCCAAGCGCGATTTATAAAAGCCAAAAATGTCTGAGATCTGTATCAACAACCAAGGGGAAACCCTGATCGCAAAAACCGTAACGAAACCGAAAAACAAAAGAACACGCCCCAAGAGCATGTCGATTGAAAAATGCATTAGTACTTCCTAAAGCGCATCATTATCCAGAGATCGCCCAATCCCCATATCCCCATCTCGCAAGAAGAAGTCGTGATGGACGGCGATCTTAACAACTCTATTTGATCGGGAATGCTTTTGCCGTGCCTCCCTGCCCGCTCCATCCCTGTCCGCCTCAAAGAAAATGCGGAGGGCTCGCAAATCGAATGGCTTGATAACGGTCCGATCTCATCCCCTCTTTTTGAACAGGCTTCCTCCGAACTCCGTCGAGAGCTCACCGGACTCGGTTTGCGTCCGCGCTGGACTGACCTCGATACATTGACCGCAGGTGCAGACGACTCTCCTGAAAGCTCCCCCGCAGCCCTGCTGTTTCACACCTCCCGCTGCGGCTCGACCTTGCTGACCCGCATGCTGGCAACCCTCGCAGAATCCTCGGTGATCGCCGAGTCTGTGATTCTTGATCAACTCTCAAACGGCTCCCAAGCCGTGACGGTCGATGAAGCCACGCGTATCGCCCGCCTTCGCGGATTCGTCCAAGCCCACGCCCGGGCTGCCCGGCCCGGACGTTGCTGGGTGAAGTTCGATTGCCATCACATTTTCCATCTCGATCTGATTCGGCGGGCCTTTCCCGGAGTGCCCTGGGTGTTTCTCTACCGAAACCCCGTCGAAGTCATCGTGTCGCACACCCGTCAACGCGGGTTGCCCATGGTGCCTTCCGAAGCCGACGCCCTTTCATGGCCCGATTATGGGCGACGGCCGATGCGTGAGCTTCTCGATGAACACACCGCCAGAATGATCGGGCGGATTTGCACCTCGGCGGCCGATGGCCATCGGCACGGAGAATCCCTCCTCGTCAACCACCGTGATCTGGTCGCCCGCTTGCAAACAGAGATCCTTCCCTTCCTTAAAGTCCACGCCGATACCACCGAACTCGCGGGTATCACACGATGCCTGGAGGAAGATGCCAAACACCCCGGCCAAGCCTTCGCGCCGGATTCCGCCGCCAAGCGCGCCGAAGCGTCTTTTCTTATTAAGCAAGCCGTCGTCGAGCACGCGCAGGCCGCTTATCAAAGAGTCGAGGCGCTGGCGGCTCCTATCTGTTAGATTTTTTCTTAGGAAGCAGGCGGCGCCCCAGCCACAAAAACGGCGTGAGCGGTCCGTAAAGCCAAAACCACCGGTCGGGCAACCGCACCATCGACCAGCCCAAGGGTGAATAAACGTGCGGCCTCACCATCGCCCATTTCCTGAAGCCTGTGCGCTGGAGCGCCGCCCGGTAGCGTAATTGGCGCGCCCATTCCCGAACGCCTCCCGCCGTGCCACTCTCAGGAATCTGCATATGCCTGCGCGCCTCGGCGACCAACCGAGCGATCCGCCTGCATTCCGTCGGTTCGCTCGGCACCCACTCCGGCCTTGCCGTCGCGCCCAATAATTCCCCCGCCAACACCGCCGCCTGTGCCAACGCCCGTTCCGTTCCCGCCCGACGCGCCGCCGCCATCACCTCGGTCCAGTCCGTGCGATTTTCGCGCAGCAACAAAGCCACATCCACCAGCCAGAACAACCGGAACCACCCGTGCCTCGCCCCATGCTCGCACAGATAGCGCACATTAAGTGCCCACGGCAGCGTGCCGATCTCGCATCCGCCTAGGCGACACCGTTCCGGCTTCCGCCAGATCTCCGCCTCGTCGAGCCCTTCCAGCCGCCAGTGCAACTCCACGCGGATGCACGCTGCTGCGGACCAGTATTCAAATTCCGGTTTCAACGTCAGGTATTCGTGATGCTGGCGCGCAGTCAGCTCGAAGTCAGGCCGCGTCCTTCGGTAGCCACATGTCCGCAACACCCCATCCGCCGCCTCCACCTGCGACGGATGAAACAACAGATCGATGTCCCCCGCATGCCTCTGCATGAGATCGCCGTAAAGCTGCTGGGCCAACACCACGCCCTTCATGCTCAACACCGGCAACCCCGCCTCCGCGCAAGCCCGCGTCAACCTCACCACTTCGCCCGCGCGCGCCAACGCCCCTCGCGCCGTCTCCGCCCCCACGACGGACAACATCCCCGCGCTTCCCGCCGGCAACATCGCCACCACTTCCTTCGGCAACCGCCGCGCCAGAAACGATCCGATCCGATGCCGCCGCACCAGCGCCTCCAGTCGTCCCAGCCCGATCCGTCCCGCCAACTCGCGCCAGTTCTGACGCTCCGCTGCATCCGTGCCGAGCGCCGCGCGCAACAACCCGCACGCGACCGCCAGCTCCTCTTCCGGTTTTAACGACGGTCCGCTCACAAAACTTGCCCCCCGCCGGCCGCCACCAGTCGGTTAAACGCCCCTTCCGGTCGCGCGCACAGCTCCGCCCACGTCCCCGTCTCCACCACGCGCCCCGCCTCCAGCACCACGATCTGATCGGCAAACCTCACCGTCGAAAGTCGATGCGCGATCACCACCATCGTCACTTCGCCATGCAGCCGCTCGACCGCCTGCTGCACCAGTTGCTCGTTGGCCGTATCCAGCGCGCTGGTCGCCTCGTCGAGCACCAGCACCGCCGGCCGCCGCAGCAACGCCCTTGCCAATGCGATCCGCTGCCGCTCACCGCCCGAAAGTTTCACCCCGCGATCACCCACCAACGTGTCCAGACCCTGCGGCAACGCCAAGACAAACGCCTCTGCCGCCGCCGTCCTCAACACCGTCCACAACTCCTCCTCCGTCGCCTCCTCCCGGGCCCAGCGCAGATTGTTCCGCACCGTGTCATTAAACAAAAACGCCTCCTGCGGCACATACCCCACCGACTCCCTCCAGTCATGCATCAACGCCCCCGCCAACGGCGTGCCATCCACCTGCACCGCCCCCGTCGTCGGCTTCAGCAGTCCCATCAAGACATCCGCCAGCGTGCTCTTCCCCGCGCCCGAAGACCCGCAGATCGCGGTGACGCGTCCCGCCGGGATCGACAGGCTTACCTCCTTCAACGCCGCCCCCGCCGCCATCGTGCCCTCATACACGAAACCCACCCCGTCGAAACGCACCTCATCGTGCAACTCGATCCGCTCCGCCGCCCGCACCGGTTCCGGCTCCGCCGCCGCCGCCATCCGTAAACGCATCGCCTCCGCCGCCGCAAACGAAGGCAACACCTGCACGATCGTCTGCCAGTTCCCCTGGATGCCGGTGAGCCGCCCCATCAACCGCACAAAAATAAACCCCAGCAGCAACAACTCCGCCCCGCGCACCTGCGCCACCTCCAACGCATAAAACGCAAACCCGCACATCGCCACCGCCGACCCCAGATCGAACCAAATCCGGCTCAACGCCTGCACCCGCACGCTGCTCATTATCCAATCGGAGATTTGCTGCGACACCCGGCGGAACACCGCCGCGTGATGCTCCCCGCGCCCATGACTCTTGGCCACCTTCATGCCCGCCAGATGATCGGTCACCGCCGCCGCCAGCTCCCCCCGCCCCCATTGCCCCGCCACCTGATGCGCGTGCATCCGCTTCACCAACGGTCGCAACACGAAGACCAGCCCGCCCCCGCACACCACCGCCAGCAACGTCACT
>JAHFTG010000093.1:0-4311 GCA_023269455.1 Opitutaceae bacterium
CCCTTAGTCCCATCAGAGCTATCTCCGCCCGCCCGCCAGAAGCCCAGCAAACAATCCCTGCAAATACTCCTTCTGCTCCAGGCTGAACGGCTCCCCACTCTCCTCCTTCGCCTCCATCGCCACCTCAACCCGCGTCAGCCGCACCGCGCAAAATTTAAACTCCGGCTGTTTTGAAATCGCGTCCACCGCCTCGCTCGTCGTCGCGTTGATCGCGATGTCCGCGCCTTGTTCGTCGTTCCAATGAAACGGCGCGAAACAGCACCCCGCCCGAATCGCCTCCGTCACCCGCGCGGGCAACACCGCCCGCCCGCGACGTGATTTCACCTCGACCGCGTCGCCTGTTTTCACACCCAGCGCCTCCGCATCCTCGGGATGAATCTCCAAGAACGGCCCCGGGTTGAGCTTGTTGAGCTGCTCCACCTTGCCCGTCTTCGTCATCGTGTGCCACTGGTGCGCACAGCGCCCCGTCGTCAGCACAAACGGAAATTCACCGTCCGGCATCTCCGCCGGCGACAGCAGGGGCCGCGCAAAAAAACGCGCCCTCCCCGTCGCCGTCGGAAACACGATGCGTGCGCCCTCCTCCGTCGCTCCGCCTTCCGGCAGATAACGCCTCGCCCGCCCCTTCTCTTCGCCCGGTCCACACGGCCATTGCAGCGACTCTTCGCGCAGCCGCCGATAGCTCATCCCGCGCAGGTCGTAACCGGTTTTCGGATTCGCCGTGAGCTTGATCTCCTCAAAAACCTCGCTCGCGCTGCGATAAGGAAACGCCTTTTCAAAACCCAGCGCCTGTGCAACCCGCGTGATGATTTCCCAGTCCGGCAACGCGTCGCCCGGAGGCTCGACCGCCTTTTGCATGAGCGTCACGTTGCGCTCGGAGTTGATCATCGTGCCTTCCGCCTCGGCCCACACCGCACCCGGCAACAGAATATCCGCGTAGCGCGTCGTCTCCGTCGGATGATAGGCGTCCTGCACGATCACGAGCTCCGCCTTTTCGAGCGCCGCGATCACGCCGTTGCGCGCGGGCATCGTCACCGCCGGATTCGAACCGATCACCCACAGCGCCTTGATCTCCCCGCTGTGGATTTTTTTGAACATCACCACCGCGTCGTCGCCCGACACCGGATTGATCGTGGCGGCCGGCACGCGCCAAAGTCGTTCGATAAACTCCCGGTCGTCCACGTTCGCCACCACGCGCTGCCCCGGCAGCGCATGCGCCATGTAGCCGACCTCGCGCCCGCCCATCGCGTTCGGCTGACCCGTCAGCGAAAACGGCCCGCTGCCCGCGCGTCCGATCTTCCCCGTCGCCAGATGCAGGTTGCAGATCGCGTTCGTATGCCAGGTGCCATGCGTGCTCTGGTTCAGGCCCATCGTCCAAAACGTCATCACCTCCGGCAACTCGCCGAACCACTCCGCCAGTTGTCGGATCGCCGCCTCGTCGAGCCCCGTGAGCGTCGCGACTTTCTCCGGCGGATACTCCGCGAGCAACGCCTCCGTCGCGCCCCAATCCTCGGTGTGCGTTTCGATAAACGCACGATCCACCCGCCCCGCCGTCACGAGCAGGTGCAGCAGCCCGTTGAGCAACGCCAGATCGGTGCCCGGCGCGATCGGCAGATAAAGATCAGCCTTCTCCGCCGCCGGTGTGCGCCGCGGATCGACCACCACCAGCCGCGCACCCTGCTTCTGGCGATCCAGCATGCGCGTGTAGAGAATCGGGTGGCACTCCGCCACGTTCGAGCCGATCACGACCATCAGGTCCGTCTTCTCGATGTCCGCATACGCACCCGGCGGACCGTCCGCCCCGAGCGAGAGTTTGTAGCCGCTGGCCGCGCTCGCCATGCAGAGCCGCGAGTTGGACTCGATGTTGTTGGTCCCGATGAAGCCCTTGCACAGCTTGTTGGCCAGATACTGCGCCTCCGTCGAAAGCTGCCCCGACACATAAAGCGCCACCGCATCCGGCCCGTGCGTCGCGATGATCCCCCGCAACCGCCGCGCCGTCTCCTCAATCGCCGCGTCCATCGCGACCGCCGCCACCGGCACGTCTCGCCGCGCACGCATCCACGCGCGATCCAGCCGTCCGTCAACGGCCAGCGTCTGCGCAACCGTAAGCCCCTTGGTGCAAAGCCGCCCAAAGTTCGCCGGGTGCAGTTTGTCGCCCGTGACTTTGACGACCTTGCCCTGCTTTACCTCCAAAACCATCCCGCAACCGACGCCACAATAAGGGCACACGGTGCGGACATGTTTGGACGGGCTTTCACTCATGCCATGAGCAAGCAGAGAACATGCCCCCATGACCAACCGTAAGCTGACTTATTTCGATCATTTGAATGAGCCTCACTCATCCGCCTGATGAGTAGATTTCGAGCCCCTCCGCACCGCGCCAATCGACACCGATGGTCCGGCGCGTCATCTAGGGTGCAGATGAGCATCGAAGTCCTCCATCTCTTCGTTTCTTCGGGGCACAACTACTTCGGCCACCACGGCCAGCCCGCCGGCCAAAGCCCGGCGTCCGAAGTCACCGCCGTCGAATGCGTCGCCGGACGCGGCCTGCGTGGCGACCGCTTCTTCGACTACAAAGAAAACTACAAGGGCCAGATCACCTTCTTCGCCAGCGAGGTTTACGAAGAACTCTGCACCATGCTCAGGGCACGAAACCCTCAACTCTCAGCCCTCAACGCTCAACCCCTCCCGTCCCCCTCCGCCTCCGTTTCAGTTTCCGGCTCTCAGCTCTCAACTCTCAGCTCTCAACTTCTCCCCCCTCCCTCCGCCACCCGTCGCAATGTCATCACCCGCGGCGTCGATCTCACCACCCTCATCGGCCAACCCTTCGAAATCCAAGGCGTGCGCTTTGAAGGCATGTCCGAATGTTCGCCCTGCTACTGGATGGACCAAGCCTTCGCCCCCGGCGCGAACGACTTCCTCAAAGGCCGCGGCGGCCTCCGTGCCCGCATCCTCACCGACGGCTGGCTGCGCGCGGGCTCCATCAATCCACACACACAGGAAAAAACATTTTAACCGCAGATTACACAGATGGCCGCAGCCAGTCTCATTCCTGCAATCCCCAGCGGCATCAGCCGCTCCTCCGCTTAACGGTGGAGGCCATTGGCCGTAACCGCTCCCAAAGAATCGCCCCATTGGGCGATTCCATAAGTGGTTAAAAACTCCGTGGCTCGGACTCCTTCTTTCATATCTTGGTTTTCGTGGTTAATGTCTCACGAAAACCCGCGTTCATCTGCGCAATCTGCGGCTAATCATTCCGATTCCATGAACCCTTCCGTCTCCTTCCCCTTCAGCGGAGCCATCCTCGCCGGCGGACGCTCCAGCCGCATGGAGCGCGACAAGGCATTTCTTCCCATCGCCGGCCAGCCCCTCATCGCCCGCCAAGCCGCCCTTCTTCGCAGCCTCGGCACCGACGACCTCATCATCTCCGGCCGACCCGACACCGACTACGCCATCCCCGACGCCCGCCTCGTCCACGACCCCATTCCCGACGCCGGCCCACTCGCCGGCCTCGTCGCCGTGCTCTCCGCCGCGCACCACCCCTGGGTGCTCATCCTTGCCGTCGATTTACCGCACCTCACCCCCGCCTTCCTCCGTTCCCTGCTCCACTCCGGCGCCGGCCGCACCGGCATCGTTCCGCGCACCGCATACGGCTGGGAGCCGCTGGCCGCCCTCTACCCGCGCACCCTCCTCCCCGCCGCCGAAGCAGCACTCCGCTCCGGGCGGTATTCACTCCAGCCCTTCATCGACCAAGCCGAACACTCCGGCACGATCCGCCGCCTGCTCGTCCCGTCCGAAAACCACGCGCTGTTCACCAATTGGAATTCGCCTGAAGACTTACCGGCCTCATCTTGAGACCAACTGGCACTCAACAAGCTGACCAAAGCCCCCCCCTCTTCCTTCATGGCATCCCGCTCCCTTCCCGCCCACTCAACCTCAACCAGCGAAATGCCTCCGCCCAACGATTCTTTCCTCGTCCGCCTCCCGTGGTGGCGCCGGTTTGATGTTCGCATCGCCGCGATCTTCGGGGGTGCCGCCCTCCTCATCGTCGTCACCGCCGGTCTGTTTGCCTACCAGTCCATCGCCTCGGCCAAGTTGGATTCCTTCGAGAGCCGTCTGCAAAGCCTGGCCATCTCTCTTTCACAAACCATCGACGCGGAGGTCATCGCCCACGCCAGCCCTGACCCCACTCTCTACTCGCCGCCGGTGCAGACCATCCGTGACCGTCTGAAACAAATCGTCGATAACGAACCGGACATCGACTCCATCTACATCCTTATGCCCACCGACAAACCGGGCATCCTTCGCTTCCTG
>JAHFTG010000093.1:4321-8062 GCA_023269455.1 Opitutaceae bacterium
GCCTCGAAAGCCAGCCGGGCTGCCAAGAAATTCGAGCTCTACGATGCCAGCCATCTCCCATTTATGCTCCAGGGCTTCGACCACGTCGCCATCGAAGACCGCGTCTATGGCGACGACTTCGGCCAGACCCAGTCCTCCTACGCCCCGCTCCGCCTCAAGGACGGCCGCGTGGTCGGCATCGTCGGCATCGATGTGCTCGCCGTGCGGCTGGAAGAGACCCGCTGGAAGGTTATCAAGTTTTGCGTGATCGTCTTCGGCGTCGCCTCCATCGCCATCTTCGTGCTCGCCGCCTTCGTGCGAAAGCAGGTCCACCAGCCGCTCACCCGTGTCCTCCAGGCCGCCTCGGATCTCGCCGACGGACGCCCCCATCACCGCCTCCAGACCCGGCGGCGCGACGAGTTCGGCCTCCTTGCCGACCAGTTCGACACCATGGCCCAGCACCTCAGCGACCGGCAGCGCCTGCGCGAAACCTTCGGACTGTATGTGAGCCGCGCCCTGGCCGATGAACTTATCAAAGGCGGCAAACTCCCCGAGCTCGGCGGCACCGAATGCGTTGCCACCGTCGTTTTTTGCGACCTGAGCAACTACACCCGCATCAGCGAAAGCCTGAGCGCGCCCGAAGTCATCACCCTCATCAACGAATACCTCGCCGCCATGAGCGAGATCGTCGAGGCGCACCAAGGCTGCCTGCTCGACTTCACCGGCGACGGCATCATCGCGACCTTCGGCACGCCGCTCCCGCTGGCCAACCACGCCAACCAAGCCGTGCAATGCGCGCTCCAGCTACGCCAGCGGCTCACCCGGTTGAACGGCGAATGGGAAGCCAACGGCCTCGCCTCGCGCTGGCAGTTGCTGGGCATTGATCGATTGGAGATGCGCATCGGCATCCACACCGGCCCGCTGGTGGCGGGTAACATTGGGTGTGCCTCGCGCATGAAATACTGCGTGATGGGCGACACGGTGAACGTCGCCTCGCGCCTCGAAAACATGAACAAAGATTTCTCGACCAACATCCTCGTGAGCGACCAGGTAAAAATCCGCCTCCCCGCCGAAGTGTCCGCCACCTTCATCGACCGCGGCATCCTCAAAGTCCGCGGCCGCCTCCAGTCCATCGGCGCTTTCAGTTTGTGAAGGCCGCCCTCGCCTGTTCGCTGCTTTCCCCGCCGCTCCATTCAAAACCAACGTTGCGCTAGCCGTTTGCGGGCTCCAAAAAGTCAGTGCGTCTCATGCCCATCCCCGACTACGAACAGGTAAAACTACCGGCTCTTGAGTTTCTGTCCGACGGACAAATCCGGCGATTGCGCGATGTATATGACGAAGTCGCTAAAAATTTCGGGCTGACCTCCGAAGAACGCGCCGAGTTGTTGCCCAGTGGCACGCAGCTTCGCTGGAACAATCGGGTAAACTGGGCCTGCTACGACCTCTACAAGGCGGGCCTCTTGGATCGCCCTAAACGGGGGCACTATAAAATCAACGAGATGGGCTTAAAGATTCTTGCCCAAAAACCCTCCAAGCTGGATCGCACCTTTCTTCGTCAATTCCCCCACTTTCTTGAATGGGACAAAGGCGTCGCCAAAACCGCCGGGACCAAACCCGCCGCACACGAACCAGAGCCCTCGACACAAACGGCCAACGAACGCTTGGAATCGGCTTTCGAAGAAATGCAGTCAGCCCTCAAGCAAGACCTCCTTGATCTTGTCCGTAAGATGGACCCTTTCTGCATCACGCTGCGTGACGACGGCGTCGGCTATGGCGACTAACCGAGAACCCGCCGCCCAAGCCGCCAGCCGCCGCCGGCTCGACGCCCTCTTCACGTCCCTCCTCCACCGCGCCTTCGCCGGGGAATTGTAGGCTACGCACATGCGGCGCAAAGCCTGCTTCCTCCGACCGATCATTTAGCCATGTCCGACCTATATCCAGTCATCACGATTCGCTCCGACAGTAAGGAGCTCATCGAGCAATTGGGTAGTAAACCGAAGTTCTGGTTTCGATTCGAAGACGACACCCAACCTTGGCTTTTCAAATACACCCGTGAAGGCACCGGCGAGGACTGGTCAGAGAAAATCGCCTCCGAAGTGGCCAAACTCATCGAGGTGCCCGCCGCCACGGTCGAACTGGCCGAGTTCATGGATAAACGCGGCTCGGCTTCGCGTTCCTTTGTGCGGCGGAAGGAAGGCTACGACTTGGTGCATGGCGACGAACTGCTCGCTGGCCATGTCATCGGCTATCAGCGCGAAAAAGTATTCGGCCACTCCGACCACTCAATAGAGAATATCATCGAAGCGATCACCAAGGTGTTTCGTGATCCCGATGCTCGGAGCGCACAACTTTGCCGCCTCTCCGGCTATCTGGTGCTCGATGCCCTGATCGGAAACACCGACCGCCACCACCAAAACTGGGGCCTCCTACGCCGCGCCGCCGAAACCGGGCATCTGGAACAGGAAATTGCCCCGTCGTTTGACCACGCCTCGTCACTGGGCCGTAACGAACCCACCTCCAGCCTCGAACGCCGCCTGCTAGAAAACTCTGTGCTCGCCTACGCCCGCAAGGGTCGTGGCGGCATCTACCTCCATGCGGACGACAAAAAAGGCGCCAATCCTCTTGATCTGGCCGAACAAGCCGCCCGCCGATGGCCGCATTTTTTCACCCCATGGTTGCAGCGGGTCAGGCATTTGGACGAAGCCGATTTTTTAGCTATCGTCAGCCGGGTTCCGTCCGATTGGATGAACGAGATCCAAAAACGCTTTTGCGTCCGCTTCCTTACCTCCACATGCTCAGAACTGAAAAAGCTCCCGTTATGAACTCGCTCTTTCTTGCCTGGCAGGATTCCGGTCCCAGCCGTGCGTGGTTCCCCATCGGTCGCCTCGATGCCGATCTGGTCCACAAGCATTTCACCTTTGGCTATACCCATGGGGCAGAGCGAGCCGCCTCCGTGGCCGGTCTGCGTCCGTTAGAATCATTCCCCGATTTCCATCGCACCTATGAGTCCAGCGAGCTTTTCCCGCTCTTTCAGAACCGGGTTTTGGAATCCTCACGGCCCGACTTCGGCGAATACCTGAACCAACTCGACCTTGATCCGTCAGAGGCCGATCCCATTTCAATCCTGTCAGTCACCGGCGGCACCCGGCAGACGGACAACTTGCAGGTTTTCCCTAAAATCGAGCGTCAGGCCAACGGTCGTTTTAGCTGCCGTTTTTTCCTGCACGGCAATCGCTACGTGAATGCCTCCGCCCAAGCTGCCGTCCCCCAAATCAATGTAGGTGCGGAACTGCGAATCGCACTGGAATTAAACAACCCTGCGACTCGTTTGGCCCTGCAGATTCAGACTCAGGATTATCACATGATCGGTTGGGCGCCTCGTTATTTAATCGGTGATCTCAAAACGGCTATCGATCACTCCCCCGAAGCAGCCATCGGCAAAGTGGTGAAGATCAATCCCGCACCGGCTCCGCTTAATCAGCGCGTCTTAATCGAACTTTCGGGACGCCTGCCTGAAGGCCACTCCCCCATGTCTTCGCCCGATTTCCAGCTGATCGGACAAGGATGGACCGCTTAAGGGCAGACAGGCGACGAGGGCAATCTGCGTTCTGACTGATCAAGCACTGTCACCCTTCGAAACGCTCCCATGCCCACGGTGCCCGCCACTTACGCCGTCCTGCGCCGCGCGGTGGAGGCCATCGTAGTCAAGGGGCGCGACGACATCGACCGCGCCTGGGTCCACCACCTACCACGAGACGGGTC
>JAHFTG010000094.1 GCA_023269455.1 Opitutaceae bacterium
ATCGAGGCCGGAGATTTTTTCAACGCGCACGCCGGCCGCAGGGGCGAGTTCGTAGCGCGTGATAACAGGGCCGACGTGAATCTCACCCAGCGTGACCTCGACGCCGAATTCGCTCAAAATGCGCAGGAGATTCTGGGCGTTTTGGGCGTGCTCCTGCTCGGAGTTTTCGGCGGAGGGACGGACTTGTTCCTTGAGGATCGAGAGCGGGGGGAACTTGTAGTTTTCGTCGTTGGTTTGAGGCAAGGCTACGACCTTGGCCTTCTTGGTTTCCTCGGGCTTGACGATGTTGAGCTCAAACTTGCCGGCGGCTTCGACGGCGAGAGCTTTGGTGTCGGTCGCGGTGTCGCTGATCGGCGCGGGCTTGGGGAGGGGCGATCCGATGACTGGCGGCGGAGTGTCGCCTCCCTCTGGTTTTGGCGCAAAAGGCGCGTTGGTGAGGCCGCTGCGGGGCAGCGTGAGTTTTTTGGCCGGTGGGGGCGCGGTGACGGCGACGGGGGCTGAGAGCGCGGCCTTGGCCTCGGCCTGTTTTTTGATTTCGGCTTCTTTTAGCTGAACGCGAAGCTCGGCGGCCTGTGTCTTTAATTGCGAGCGACGGTCGCGCCATTCCTGGAACGCATGCGTGAGTTTTTCGAACTCGGTGGTGATGTCCTTCGTGAAGACCACAAAGAGTCCTGCGATATAGATGATCACCAGCAACGAGCCGGTGCCAAAGACGCCTAACGTGTCCGCCAAGAGGCTGTCGTAGATAAGATGTCCGAACGCCCCCCCGAGACGTCCTTCGGGAAAGAATTGGCTGTCCTGGAAACTGTCCAGATGTGCCATCGCGGCCAGGCCGCAGCCCGCCAGAAGCGTGAAAAACATCGCGGTGAAACGCGATGCGACGAGCCGCTTGGCGTTGCGCAGGGCGAGCCAGCAGGTCCACAGGAAAAACACCGGGAGAAGCCAAGCCGCGATCCCGAACCAAATGAAGCCGGTGCGGGCGATGTCCGTGCCGAAACCTCCGACGAGGTTTTTTTCGGAATTCGCCGTGGTGTTCTGCGTCAAAAGCCCTTGCTGAAGGGGCGTGTAGTCAAACATCGCTACGAGCAGCCACAGGCCGAGCAGAAGGCAGATCAAGGCGATCACCCAGCGCGGATGGTTGCGCGGCGGATCGAAGGACGGGACGTTGTTTGAGTTTGAACTCGGGGGCTTGGGCATGTGTTTTGCGACCTTGGTCAGCCGGTCGGATTCCACGCCAACGCCAAGCTCGGTCAAACGCAATATTCCCCCGCTTCATTTTCACGCTCGTTTCAATTTTCCCGGATGAACTCCTTTCTTCGTCTCAAGCCTCTCTATCAGGATCGTGTGTGGGGCGGGCGTGGCCTTGAAACTGCGCTCGGACGCGCGCTTCCTTTGTCGCGTCCCATCGGCGAGAGCTGGGAAATCGTTGACCGCCCCGAAGCACAGTCGGTCGTGGTCGGCGGCGAGTTCGATGGCCAGACGCTGCGCGCCGTGATCGCCGCGCATGCCGCCGAGGTGATGGGGCCGCAGTGGCCGGCGGACAAACCGTTTCCGATTCTCGTGAAGTGGCTCGACTGCAAAGAGCGCCTCAGCCTCCAGGTCCATCCGCCCGCCGCCGTCGCGCCCGCGCTGAAAGGCGAGCCTAAGACCGAAAACTGGTATATCGCCGCCGCCGCGCCTGGTTCGCACCTCATCGTCGGCCTGAAGAAAGGCGTAACGCGCGCCCAGTTCGAACGCGCACTCGGCGATCTCACGCTCGACACGTGTTTTCACCGGTTTCCCGTGAAGGCGGGCGATTCGATTCTCGTGCACAGCGGTCAGATCCACGCGATCGACGGCGGCAACCTTATCTTGGAAATCCAACAAAACTCCGACACGACCTACCGCGTTTACGACTGGGGCCGCGTCGGCCTCGACGGCAAGCCGCGCCAGATGCACGTCGGCGAATCGTTGCAGTCCATCCGCTGGGACGATTTTGAGCCTGCTCCGGTGCGCGGCGAACGCGTTTCGGCGGTGATCGCGGACGCGAAAGAATTCCGCATCCGTCGCGTGCCGCTCGCGGCGGGCGAGACGTTGGCCTTCGGCGCGGGCGAGCAGGTGCGCATCCTCAGCGTGGTTGAAGGCCGCCTGGTGACACCCTCCGGCGAAGTGCTCACGCGTGGCGATAATGTCATCCTGCCGTATTTGGTAAAAAATTCATTTATCGCCGAAGCGGCCTCGCTCGTGCTCGCAACGGAAAACTTTTGCTCATAACTTCGGGCAGACCCTTAACAGGTTATGACTTTACTCAATCACCGGTCTTCTCGCGGCGGTGTGATGCTGAAAACGTTGATGTGCCTCGTGTGCGTGGCCGCCATGCTGGTGTTGGGCTGGATGGTGTTTCTCCCCGGTTTGCTGACGAGTGTGCTGGAAAAGCGCACGGGATTCGTCACCCGCGTGGACTCGATTTACGCCAACCCGTTCAAGGGCGAGATCAACCTGCGCGGCCTCGTGATGGTGAACCCCGCCGGCTTCCGCCACGCGGAGTTTCTCGATCTGCGCCAGTTCACCGCCAAGGCCGATCTTCTTTCGCTCTTGGGCGATCATCCGGTGATCGACATGAGCACGATCGATGTGGCGCGCGTCACCGTCGTCACCAACGCCCAAGGCGTGAACAACGTCGATCTGCTTTCCCGCCGCCTGCTCTGGTTGCCCGATAAAAAAGCGAAACTGGGCGGCGGCAAAGCCACCGTCACTCCGGATGATTCCCCGCTGAAGTTCCTCATCCGCCATCTCGACGTCCACCTCGGTGAAGTCGTGGTCGTCAACGACAGCGGCGCGACTTCGAGCCGGAAGGACACTGCGCTCAATTTCGATCACCGCTACACCAACATCACCAGTGCCAGTAAATTTCTGGCCGAGACCGAGCCCAGCCTCCGTTTAAGCGGCACCACGCTGGCCACCCTTTTGCCCGGCGAAGCCGGTCGCGCGCTCGACGAAGCCGTCAAGCAGGCGCTCCCCCGGCAGACGTATGCTTTCCGCAAGGCCGGGGAAAAAGACGACGTTGCGATGCCCACACTTGAAGAAAAGCCGAAGCCTTGATTAGGTGTGCGGCTTATATGAACGAGTCCGAGTCTTCCGCCACCGAACCCACGCCCTCCAACGCCCCCGCCGCCAGCGCGCCCGAATCCACTTCGGCTGCTCCGTCGCCCGATCTTACGGCGCAACTCGTCGCCGCCAAAAAAGAAGCGGCCGACAACTATGACCGCTACGTCCGCTCCGTCGCGGACATGGACAACTTCCGCCGACGCACCGTCCGCGAAAAGGAAGAACTCCGCCAGTTTGCCTCCTCCAAAGTCCTCGAAGACCTGCTCCCCGTCCTCGACAACCTTTCCCTCGGCCTCGCCGCCGCCAAGGCGCCCAACGCCGATCTCAAGACCCTCGTCGGCGGCATCGGCATGGTGGCCGAGCAGCTCAAAACCTCGCTCGCCAGCCACGGCCTCAAGGAAATCAACCCGCTCGGCCAGCCCTTCGATCCGAATCTGCACGAAGCCATTTCGCAGCAGCCCAGCGCGGACATCGCCGACGGCTCCGTGATCACGGTCGTCCGCACCGGCTACTCCCTGAACGGCCGCCTGCTGCGGCCCGCTTCGGTGATCGTTTCCACCGGCGTCGCTTCGGCGGAGGCCCAGGCTTAATCCCTTATTTTGACGGCGCAGTTTACGCTGCGCCCACCGGAGAACCATCATGGCTCAACAAGATTACTACGAACTGCTCGGGGTCGAAAAAGGCGCGAACGACGAAGAGCTGAAGAAGGCTTATCGCAAAAAAGCCGTCCAGTATCACCCCGACAAAAACCCGGGCAACAAAGAGGCCGAGGAGATGTTCAAGAAAGTCTCCGAAGCCTACGAAGTCCTCAAGGACGGCGAGAAGCGCGCCGCCTACGACCGTTACGGCCACGCCGCCTTCAAGCAGGCGGGCGGCGCGGGTCCGCGCGGACCCGCCGGAGCCGGTGGTGGCGGCTTCCACGATCCCTTCGATATCTTCCGCGACGTCTTCAATGGCGGTGGCGGCGGTGGCGGGATTTTTGACGAAATGTTTGGCGGTGGCGGAGGCGGGCGCGACAGCGGCCGTGATGGCTCCGACCTGCGCTACGACCTCGAAATCTCCCTCGAAGAAGCCGCCAAGGGTCTGGAAAAAGAAATCAGCTTCCGCAAGGCCGTCACCTGCGAACGCTGCCACGGCAACGGCGCCGAGCCCGGCTCGAAAAAAGTCACCTGCCCGACCTGCAAAGGCCACGGCCAGGTCCGCCGCAGCGGCGGCATCATCACCTTCACGCAGACCTGCCCGACCTGCGGCGGCAGCGGCCAGAAAATCGAAAAAGCCTGCACGGCGTGCCGCGGCGAAGGCCGCACGGCGCAGACCACGAAGCTCAATGTGCGCATCCCAGCCGGCGTCGAAACCGGTTCGCGCCTCCGCTCCAGCGGCAACGGCGAAGCGGGCATGGCGGGCGGTCAGGCGGGCGATCTCTACATCGTCCTCACGGTGCGTGAGCACGAGCTCTTCGAGCGGCATGGCAACGATCTCTTCTGCGAGATTCCCATCAAGTTCACCCTCGCGACCCTCGGTGGCGCGCTCGAAGTGCCCACGCTCTTCGGCAAGGCTTCGCTGAAAATCCCTGCCGGCACGCAGAGCGGCACTACCTTCCGCCTCAAGGGCAAAGGCATGCCGGGCCTGCGCGGCGGCGCGGGCGATCAACTCGTGCGCGTTCAAGTCGAGGTGCCGCAATCGCTCACGGGCGAGCAGCGGAAAATCCTCGAAGAATACGTGCGCGTCAGCGGCGATGCCGACGAACCGATGGCGAAAAGCTTCTTCGACAAGGCCAAGAAGTTCTTCTGATTCCAATCATGCGCGTCGTCATCCTCGGTTCCGGTCGCGGCTCGAATGCCGAAGCCATCCTGCTCGCGAAGCAGGCAGGCAAGCTTGGCCGGGCCGAGATCGTGCAGATTTTTTCCGACCAGCCGGAGGCGGGGATTTTGGCGCTCGGGCCGCGTTTCGGCGTGCCTGCCGACTACCTCGACCCCGCGCCTTACAAGACGAAGCTCGATGGCGCGGCAGAGGAACACTACATCGCGGCGATCTTGGCCTGCCAGGCCGACCTGATCGTGCTCGCCGGTTTCATGCGTGTGATCAAACCGCGTTTTCTGGAAACGTTTTCCGGGAAGATCATCAATCTGCACCCGAGTTTGTTGCCCAGTTTCGCGGGCTTGGACGGGATCGGCCAGGCATGGCGGCGCGGCGTTAAGATCGCCGGCTGCACCGTCCATTATGTCACCCAGGAAGTGGATGGCGGCCCGATCATCGATCAGGCGGTCGTGCGCATCGAGGCAGGCGACACGCTGGAAAGTTTCACCGCGAAAATGCACGCGGCCGAGCATGTGCTGCTGCCTGCGGTGATCGAGGAGTTGAGTAAACGTTTCTGAGGCTTGCGGCGTGCGTGAGGAGCGGCGAGATTGTCGCCTCCCGATGAAAACCAAGGTCTTTGTTGACGGTCAGGAAGGCACCACCGGCCTCCAAATCCATGAGCGGCTCGTGCTGCGCACGGATGTGGAACTCATCACCATCGACCCGGCGAAGCGCAAGGACACCGCCGCCAAGGCCGCCTGCCTCAATGCGGCGGATATTGTTTTTCTGTGTCTGCCGGATGCGGCGGCTAAGGAATCCGTCGCGCTCGTGACCAATCCGCAGACCTGCGTGATCGATGCGAGCACGGCACACCGGATCGATCCCGCATGGGCCTATGGGCTGCCCGAACTCGGCGACGACTATCGGGCGAGGATTCGGGCATCCAAGCGCATCGCGAATCCCGGCTGTCATGCGACGGGCTTTACGCTGGCGGTGAAGCCGCTGGTGAAGGCAGGCCTGGTGCCTGCGGATTTCGCCTTGTCGTGTTTTTCGATCACGGGTTACAGCGGCGGCGGCAAAAAAATGATCGCCGATTACGAGGTGAACCCTCCGCCGACGCTGCGGAGTCCGCGGCCGTATGCGCTCGGGCTCACGCACAAGCATCTGCCCGAGATGCGGGCGCATGCGGGGCTGGCGGGTGATCCGATTTTCAGTCCGGTCGTGGCCAATTTTTATAAGGGGCTTTCGGTGTCCGTGCCGCTGCCGCTCGCGCAGTTGCCGGGTAATCCTTCGCCAGCGTCCATCCATGCGGCGCTCGCGTCGGCTTATGCGGGCGAGAAGTTTGTGCGCGTGCTTCCGTTGGGGGATGAGCAGGTGCTCGACGGTGGGTTTTTTGACGTGCAGGCGTGCAACGACACGAACCGGGCCGACGTGGCGGTGTTCGGTCACGCGGGGCAGGTCATCGTGATGGTGCGGCTCGATAATCTCGGGAAGGGCGCTTCGGGCGCGGCCATCCAGTCGATGAATATCCATCTCGGCCTCGACGAGGGCACGGGGCTCGCGGTCTGAGGCGACTGGGCGAACGCATCGCATGGCCGCACCGTCCCGCATCCTGGTGATCGAAGACGAGACGGCCATCGCGGACACGCTGGTCTATGCGCTGCGCACGGAGGGCTTCGCGCCCGAGTGGTGTGCGACGGGGCGCGAAGGGCTGGCGGCGGTGCGGGCGGAGGCGGCGGGTTTCGTCTTGGTAATTCTTGATGTAGGGCTGCCCGATATGAGCGGCTTCGACTTGTGCCGTGAATTGCGGGCGAGCACGGCGGTGCCGATATTGTTTCTTACGGCGCGGAACAGCGAAATCGATCGCGTAGTGGGACTGGAGTTAGGCGCAGATGACTACGTGACGAAGCCTTTCAGTCCGCGTGAAGTGACCGCGCGTGTGCGGGCGATTCTGAGGCGGACGAATGCGGTCACGATAAACTCAAATGAGGCGCAGAGGGCCGGTCTGGTGCTCGATAAAGAGGCGAAGAGCGCTTCATTTCGCGGGCGCAAACTGGAGTTGACGCGATATGAATTCCGCCTGCTGGCCGTGCTGATGGCGCGGCCGGGCCGGGTTTATTCGAGGGATGAGTTGATGACGCAGGCTTGGGAAGATCCGGGGGCGAGCATGGATCGCACGGTGGATGCGCACATCAAGACGCTGCGGGCCAAGGTGCGCGTGGTCGCACCGGACGAAGACATCATTCAGACGCATCGCGGCGAGGGTTATTCCGTGCGAATCACGCCGTGAAAATCCGCACGGCGATCTTCGGAGTCTATGTGGCGGCCTCGGCGGCCGGCTTCGCCGTTTTGATGATGTTTGTGCTGCACGAGGTGAGGCCGCGCTATGTCGAATCGATGCGGCGCACGCTGGCCGACACGGCGGCTTTGCTGGCGGGGATGCTGGAAAACGATCTGTCGCGTGAAGCCGGGGCCGATCTCGCGACTGTGTGGAAAAAAGAGAGGCCTGCGCTTGAAGCCGCATCGATGGCGCTGCGTGTTTATGTGACCGATGCGAACGGGCGCGTGACTTTTGGCGAGAGCGGAGAGGCGGGCGCGGTCACGGCGGAGGTGCGCGTGACGGCACCGGTAAAAGTGAAGGGCAACGTGATCGGGTTTGTGGGCGTGGCGCGTCCGTTGAGCTCTGTGACGGAGGCGATCCGGCATGCGCGGGTGCGGTTAATGGCGGTCGGGGTGGCAGTGGGGCTTTTCATGATGGCGGCCGGGTGGTGGATCGCCTCGAAGCTCACGCATTCGCTGGAACGGCTCACGGCTTATGCAGAGGCGGTGCGCGACGGCAAAGGCGGGCGTCCGCCGGAGTCGCGGGCGAGCGAAGTGGCGGCGTTGGCCAGGGCGTTTGAGGAGATGCGCGTGGCGCTGGAGGGGAAGGCCTACGTCGAACGTTACACGCAGGCGCTGGCGCACGAGTTGAAGGCGCCGCTCTCGGCGATTCGCGGAGCGGCGGAGTTGTTGCAGGAGGCGATGCCGGCGGAGGAGCGGGCAAAGTTTCTCGCGCATCTGCGCACGGAGTCGGGGCGTATCCAGGAAATCGTGGACCGCATACTGCAACTGGCGGCGCTGGAGGCGCGGCGCGGGCTCGAAGGCGCGGAGGTGTTGGCGGCGGGCGAGTG
>JAHFTG010000095.1 GCA_023269455.1 Opitutaceae bacterium
CGCGCTCCGTCAACACATCGCCCGTCACCAGCCCCTCCGCCTCCAGCAACGTCCCCAGCGGCGTCATCCGCAGATGCTCGTGGGCGAAGGTGTCGCCCGGATAGGCCGCTGCCCGCAGCAGAGCGAGCAACGCACACGTAAGCGGATTATCCACCGCCACGCGCACATCGCTCTCCGCCACCGCCGCAAGTTTTCCCTCGCGCCGCAGATAATCCGCCAACGCCGCCGCCGTGTCGTTCGTCCGCACGAGCACCGCCACCTCCAGCCCGCGCTTGAGCGGCTCGATCTCCTGCAAAATCTTCAACGTCTCCGCAAACCGCCCCGCCTCGTCCTCCGCATGCCGCAGCTCCGCGTAACCGCCCAGCGACGGCTTCGCGCTCACATGTTCGCGCCACTCGCGCGCCCACGCCTCCGCCGTCGGCGCCGGCACGATTTCGCGCAACGCCGCCGCGTCCCCAAACACCCGGTTCACCATCGCGATCACCGCCGGCCCCGATCGCCACGACTTGTCCAACCGCCCTTCCTCGATCGCGCCCGGCGCCGCCTGATTGTAGTGATTGAAAATCTCCCGGAACAGCCGCGGATCGCCCTCTCGCCACGAGAAAATCGCCTGCTTCACATCGCCCACATAAAAGAAACTCCGCCGCTTTTCCGCGTCCTGCACCGCCTCGTCGATCAGATTCCTCAACACGCTCCACTGCCCGAAACTCGTGTCCTGAAATTCGTCCAGCAACCAGTGATCGAACGACGCATCCAGCCGCCAATCCACCAGCAACCGCGCAGCGCCCGCGTCCCCCTCATCGTCCTCGCCACTCGCCAGCAAAGGCGCCCCTGCCGACGGCAGCAGCAACCGCTGCACATCCGCAAACGTAAGCCGCCCAAGCCGCCTCACCGCGTCGTGATAGTTGAACTCGTAACCGCGCAGCACCGCAAAAAGCCCGCGCGTCATCTCCAGCCGCCGCACGATCTCCGCGCCCGCGATGCCCGCCACCACCGCGACCAGCGCGCCGCTCGCGACCGCGTCGAGCGCGACTTTTTTTCGCTCCAGTGTCAGCTCCGCGCTCCCGCGCTCTAAATCCGCCCACACCAGAAACGCGTTTTTTACGATATACTCCACCGGCGACGGCAGCGGCGCGCCCGGCAACCACTCCGCCAGCGCCTCGAAAAATGCCTCCAGCCGCGCCCGCTGTTTCTCGTTCAACCCCTCCCACGGAAACGCCGCGCGCAACGCCTTCGCCGCCTCCTCCCGCCGCCCGGCCTGCACCAGCCACGCGCAGCCGTCCGGCCAGATGCGCGCCGCCTCGCCCCAGCGCGCCGCATCCGGCGCGGCGAGAAACGTCTCCGCATGCTTGTCGAGAAACCCGTCGAGCACGCGCGACAGTTGTTTCTCATCCACCCCAAACGTTGCCCGCTTAAACGCCTCTATAAAATCCCGCTGCGTATCGTTCGGCTCGCCCGCCGCCGTAAACATCCGCCGCAACACCCGCCGCCGCTCGCGCCGCGCCGTCGCCGCCTCCATCACCTCGAAGTCGCCGCTCAACCCGAGCTCCAGCGGAAAACTCCGCACGATCCGCGCAAAAAACCCGTCCAGCGTGCCCAGGCTCAACCTCGGCATCGCATCCACCATCGCGCGTAACAACCGCAGGAAATCCCCCGACGTCAGCCCCGGCGCCTCGATCTCGGCGGCGAGCGTTTTCGCGAACTCCGCCTCCGTCGCCGCCCTCGCGAGCTTCTTCAAAATCTCGTCGAAAAACTCCCCCGCCGCCTTGCGCGTAAACGTCAGCGCCACGATGCGCTCGGGCGCCGCGCCGCCCGCCAGCAGTTGCACGAAACGGTTCGTCAGCGCGTAGGTTTTCCCCGAGCCCGCCGACGCCAGGATCATTTTGTGGCCGGGCGTTTTCATGGCGCGGCCTCCCACGCGACACTCGCCGCCGCGCCTTGGTGAAACAATTCCGCCCACTCCTCGTCGTCGCGCGTTTTTATTTCCACCGGCGGCCAGAAAACGCCCGCCGTGATCGCCGCCGCCGCGCCCTCTGCGCAACGCTCGGCGTCCGCCTGCAACTCGCGTGAAAAGTCTTCCCACACCGCCACCGCGCTCTCCCCCGCCGCCTTTGGCAGATTAAAATAACCGCACGCCACCGCATCGCCCCATTCCGCCGCCACCGCCCGCCGGTAAAGCGGCAGTTGTAGGTCCGCCCACACGCGCGATTTCCCTTCCGTATCGACGAAGCGAAACCACTCCGGGCGCGCCTCGTCGTCCGCTTTTTCGGAGCGGACGTGCGCTTTGAACGGTTCCTTCGCCGTGTCGCTCGTCTTGTAATCGAGCACTCGCACGCGCCCGTCGAGATGACGGTCGATGCGGTCGATTTTTCCGCTCACCGTCACGCCGCCGAGGGGAAACTCAAATTTCCATTCCACGCGTTCCGTGCGCCAGCCGTCGGCGCGTTCGCGCGCCTCCACGACCGCCGCCGCCCGCAACCGTTGCCGCGCCGACTCGAATTGCACGACGAGGGGCAACGTGAGATCCGCCCCGTAACGCGCCCGCACCACGCGCTCGAAACGCGTCAACAGAAAATCCCGGATCACGTCCGCCTCGACACAGTCCCGCAAGCCCGCGTCCTCGCCGAGCTGTTGCAGCGCCGCGTGCATCAATGTGCCGAAATCCAGCGCGTCCAGCTCGGCCTTCGTCGGCTCGACGCGCCGCATGCGCAACGCATGCCGCAGATAAAACCGAAACGGACACGCCAGATAATCCTTGAACGCGGTGACCGACACCCGCGCGGGCGGCGTCACTTTGCGCGGCGTCAATTGCCACGCGCGCGACCACGCCAGACTCGGCTCCGCCGACTCGACCGCGCGAAACAACTGCGTCACGCGCGCCGGAAGTTCGGCGTCCGCGCAGCGCAGCAGCAACCGCGAAGGCCGGCGCGGATCGCCCGCCGCAGACGTTTTCCCGAGCAGCAGATCGAGTCGCCCGCCCGCCGCGCGCATCGCGCCCAGCGCGGACAACAAGTAGGCGTCTCGCGCGAAGCGCACGGCGTTGGTTTTCAATCCCAGCCGCGCACGCAACGCCTCCGGCAAAAACACGTCGCCCGCGACGGCGTCGGGCACGTTGCCATCGTTGAAACCGGCGACGACCAGATGCGGTGCGTCTTCCCACAGCAGCTCCAGCCAGCCGAGCAGATCGAGCGCGCCGGGCGTCTTCTCCCCGGCGTGGCGTTCGTCGGCAAACGGACCGAGGACCAGCTCCCATTTTTCAGAGAGCGCGAGAGCGACGCCGCTTTTTGAAAACGCGGCGAGGGCGCGGTCCGACTCGCGCAACAGCTCCGTCCACGCCTCCGCCGAACCGGCCAGCTCCGTGCCGATATCGATCCGCCGTTCGCTAAAAATCAGCGTAAGCGTGGCCGCCGCGTTGGCCGGAAATTCACCGGTCGTGAGCGTATCGCGCAGCTCGGCCAACGCCGTGAGCGCAGCTGCGACGACCGGTTTAAATTCGTCCGCATGAGCCCGTGCCGCCGCTAAAGTGGGCGGCAGGTGCTCGTCGTGAAGACGGTCCCATTCGCTCAATAATTCCGCCGCTGAAAAACGCCCGTTCCTCGCTCGCCCACTCAACCACGCGAGCACATCGGGGCAGCGCAGCAATGCGGCCGCCGCCTCGAAACTCGGCTCGGCGGCGAGCGCCGCCAGCGCTTCGAGCAGCGCATAAAATCCGTCGCGACGACGCGGGTTCCCCTCGGGGTTGAACGCCGCGACGCCTGCGCGCGCCAAGCCGTTTTCGAGCGGAGGCAGCACCTCGGCATCGGCCACGCCGATCGCCAGTGCGCCGTCGGGCGAGGCGTAGCCGCGCGCGAGCGCGACGATGCGTTGCGCCTGCTCGGCCGGATCGGCGCACAGGTCGACGCGCCCCGAAAAATCAGAAAAGTGAATCTGCCGGGATGCCCACACATCGGCCAGCGGACGCCCCCACTCATCAAAAAATGCGGACGGCTCAAGCTGAGCGCCCGGCCCGCAGACGAGCACCGTGACGGGCAGGCTCGCGGCGTATTTTTTTAAGATCGTCAGCGCCAGCGGCAACGGGTCGGGCGTGCCGATGATCGCGATGCGGGCGATGCCAACGAGCGGCACCGGCGCGGCGGCGAAGGCAATTTTGGCGGCTTGCGGATCGCGCAGGTTTCTCGCGGCCAAGACGGTGTCCACGCGGCGTTCGAGCTCGGCGAGTTGTTGCCAACGTGCGCGCTCGGGAAAATCGCCTTCGGCAGACGCTGCCGAGGCGACCGCGGGCACATCCACGATGCGCAGACCGGCTTCGGCGAGCGTGCCTTGCAGGCGGACAAGCTGGGTGGCAAGACGCTGCGCCCAAGCGAAGTTGCGATCCGGCGGATCAACGGGAAAAACGTCGCGAAAATCGTCCAGTGAAACGCCACGCAAAACACCGGCCCACGCGAGTTGTTGTTCAAGGCGGGTGGCGAGGCCGTCCGTCGGCGCGCCGAGCGTGGCGAGCGTCTCGGGCAGGACGACCTTGGGTGGAAACACCGCCTGACCGCGCATGGCGGCATGGGCGGCGAGGCTTTCGCGAAGGCGGCGGCCGGATTGGCGCGTGGGCACGATTACCAGCAGGTCGGCCAGATCGAGCGGGGCGTCGCCCGGCCAGCCGTGGGCGAGCCAAGCCGCCGCCGACCGCACGAGCGGTTGATCCCAAGGGAGAACGTGAAGGCGCGGCGAAGACATCCGAAAGCGTTGGGCAGCTTCGCGGAGATTCCGCCCGGCACAATCCAAAGAACCCGCCGGCCAATGAAAACAAAAAGCCCCCGCAGGCACGAGGCCGGCGGGGGCGAAAGGGAAACCGACGGCGCGAGGCCGGGCGGATTACTTGGCGAACACGAACTTCGCGACGTGCGACTTGGCGCGGGCGGCGGCGTTCTTGTGGACGACACCGGACTTGGTGGCCTTGTCCATGGCGGAGACGTAGGCGGCGGCGGCGACCTTGGTGTCTTCGAGCTTGCCGGCCTTCTCAGCGGTCAGGAGCTTCTTGTGAAGGGTCTTGAGGCGGGTCTTGGTGGACTTGTTGCGGGTGGTGAGGCGGGTCGCCTTGCGGGCGGCTTTGATAGCGGATTTCGTGTTGGCCATGGCGGTTTAAAAGTTAAAGCCGGACAGAAACCCAAACCCGCGAGGTTGAGTCAAGGGTAATTCCGGCGGCGAAGTGCCGCCGGAAAGTGACCAATGGCCAGTGACCAGTGACCAATCGGTCGAAAATTCTGCGAATACCTCAGACCAACACCGGTCATTGGTCACTGCGTCACTGGTCATTTCTCTTCGCTCCGCGAAGAGATTGGTTTTGGGGCCGGTAAGCCGGATTCTGTGTGTCCGCCTTGCGGCGGTTGATCGTCATTTCTCTCACGTTCGCCTTGCGGCGAACGTGCCCTCCGCTGCCCGCTTGCGCGAAGCGCGGAAGGTGCGGCATACCCGTGGCTAAAGGACGAGCCGCCCAGCCACCTATTTTGCCTTGCACCGGAAGGGGTTTGTCATGCCGCCGTCATTGCTGACGACGCGGTGGGCTCTTACCCCACCTTTTCACCCTTACCTCGCGGTTGCCCGCGCGGCGGTATAGTCTCTGTGACACTGGCCGTCGGCGCGCTTTGAAACGCGCCGCCCGCACTTGCCGTGAAGCTCGTGCGGCATCCTGCTCTGCGGTGTCCGGACTTTCCTCTCCAAGCTATATTAAGTCTGCAGGCGGCATTACCCGCCCGCGTGGGATCAAAGAACTTGGAGCGACGATCCAGCCCCAAAACCAGCCGTGAGCTTAAAGTCCTGGAACGGCCAATGTCCAGTGACCATTGCCCGATCCATCAAAACTCATGAGCCACTCCGCGCGAAACGCGGCCCGCCTCACATATTATTCAACCACACGATGCGTCCGCATTGGTCGCAGGTTGTGAGCTTGGTCGGGTCGCCCTTGCCCCGCAGCGCCGATTCGACCTCGGAGGAAACCTTGAGATGGCAGCCGCCGCAGGTGTTGCCCTTCACGGGCACGCAAACGGGCATGTGGCGCGTCGCCAGGCGGTCGTAAACCCTCAGCGTTGGCTCGCCGACCGGTTCGCGCGCGGTGGCGACCTCGGCCTGGGCGACCTTGAGCTCGGCCGCCAAATTTTCCCCACGCTCGCGCAACGTGCGGATGCGCGCCTCGTGGCCGGCGATGTTTTGTTTCAACACGCCTTCGGAGGCCGTGAACTTCTTTTTTGCCTCGTCGATCTGATACATGACCTCGAGTTCTTTGCCTTCCAACTCCGCGATGGCCGCCTGCGTCGTCTCGATCTCGTGGCCGAGCGCTTGAAATTCGTCGTTTTTGCGCACCTGCACCTGCTGCGTCTTGTATTTGGCGAGCTTGGCCTCGGCGGAACCGATTTCGGTTTCGATCAGCTTTTTGCTCGTCTCAAGCTGCATCAGCCCGAGGCGGGCCGTTTCAATCGCGGCTTTTTCGGACGCGATTTTTTGCTCAACCGCCGTGATTTCCACGGGAGTCGCCTTGATTTGCGCCTCAAGGCCCAGTCGTTTGCTGTCGCGATCCTGCAGGATGAGGAGCTTTTCAAGCAGCGGAGTAAGCATGAACGCCGACACTGCCCCGCCCACCCCGACCGTCAAATCCGAAGTCCGACTACTCCGATTCCGAACCTGCTCGCTACCCGCTACTCACTGCTCGCTACTTCACCATCTGAGCTCCGCTCAGATGTAATACATCTCGTCCGTCTGCTTCGCGCCAAACTGCGCCAGCGTCACGCCCTTGCACGCCTCTTCCAGCGCCGCGCGCACTTCACGCCAGACTTGATCCACGCGGCGCCCGGATTGGCCTTCGCCCGCCGCGTTCAGCTCCAACACTTCGCCTTCGATGAGCTTCACGATGTCGTAGAGCGTGATGTCCGCCGGCGGACGCGCCAGCGCGTAGCCGCCCTGCTTGCCGCGACGGCTTGTGATGAGGCCGCCGTTACGCAGCTCGCTCAGGATTTGCACGAGGTAATTGGCAGGCACCGCCTCGGCCTCGGCGAGGCCCTCGATATGGGCGAGTTCATCCGTTCCATGATACTTCGCCATCTGGGCGAGGACACGACAGGCGTAATCAACTTTGACCGATAGTTTCACAAGGCGGGCACGTTACTTCCGAATCTTTGGTCGGCAACCTAAAATACTCAAAAGCACCCCGGAAATTTAATCATTTTTAGGGCAAAATAGGGGTTGTCCCGCCCCCTGTTTTCCAATGAGATTTCACCTTTAGATTTCATCACGTTCTCCCCCACAAAATGTCCGATCAATCCGACTCCGAAAACAAAGCCAAAAACCAAGCCGGCGCCGACGCCTACGGTGCTGACAAACTCAGCCAGCTCAAGGGATTGGAAGCCGTCCGCAAGAAGCCCGGCATGTATATCGGCGGCACCGACGAACGCGCGCTCCACCACTGCGTTTCGGAAGTCTTGGACAACTCCGTGGACGAACATCTCGCCGGCTTCTGCACGCGCATCGAGGTCAACATCCATGTCGATGGCTCCATCAGCATCCGCGACAACGGCCGCGGCATCCCCGTCGATATCAACAAAGACTCCGGCCTCCCCGGCGTCGAACTCGTCCTCACCACGCTCCACTCCGGCGGCAAATACGGCCAGGGCGGCTACAAGTTCTCCGGCGGCACCCACGGCGTCGGCGCCAAGTGCGTCAACGCCGTCTCCGAATGGTTCGAGGTCGAGGTCTCCCGCGACGGCCTCGTCCACCACATGCGTTTCGAGCGCGGCCAGGTCATCAAAAAACTCGAAGTGATCGGCAAGGCCCGCGCCACCGGCACCTACGTCACGTTCAAGCCCGACGCCGAGATTTTCAAGGAAACCACCGTCTTCGTCTCCGCCCGCATCAGCCAGCGCCTGCGCGAACTCGCCTTCCTCAACTCCGGCCTCGAAATCGTCTTCACCGACGAACGCCCCGCCGATCCCAAGCCCGAGATCTACCTCTACAAAGACGGCGTCTCCGAGTTCGTGAAGCAGCTCAATCAGGGCAAAACACCCCTGC
>JAHFTG010000380.1 GCA_023269455.1 Opitutaceae bacterium
AATCAACGGCCAAGGCGATGGACTGGGCATCGAGCCGATTAAAAATAAGTGCTGGTGCCGACGGGCACGACGACTTTTACCCGCCGATGCTGGCCCATGCCTTCAGGCTTCTCGAAACACGTGTCACTACGTCGCGAGCCGCCACTTGGAAATCAAATCTGAACTTCGATCCTTACGCGGTCTACGGTTACGCGCCAGGAAGTTTCAACTGGAACGTTGTCTCATCTTCGGGCGAGGCTCTGTTTCAGGAATACGGCCTCCGCTCCAGCGACAATCCTTACGTGGCGCACAGCTGGGGCGCGCAGGGCCGTCATTTCACCTCGCCCTATGGTTTATATATGGAGGGACCGCTGGCTTACGATCACTTCCCGCGCATTTTCTTCGCGGATGCCATTGCCCAAGGTTACGACGGGCTGTTCAGCTTTGAGGCAGGCCGGGCGATGGACCGGGCAGCGATCGCGAGCCTGTTCATGCAGTCGCCGTGGGGCGAGCTGCCAGCGGGCGGCCGCTCAGCGCACCACCAGTGGAATGAGGCCGAACAATGTTTCACGTATGAAATTTACGCCGGGAAGGCAAAGGCTGCAGGAAATACCATGATGGCCGCCGCCTACAAACGAGCGGCTCACCTCGCCCTGTCCTCGATGCGCCGGTGGGTCCGGCCCAGTGGCGAAATGCAGATCATCAAAAACTGGGTGGACCCTTCCCTGCGCCACGGTTACGAGAGTTACTCGTATCATTCCCAATACAACTTGCTGCCGATGGCGATGCTGTCCGCCGCATATGAATACGCCGGCTCCACCGAAGACGTCGCCGAAGGCCCCTCGCCCGCCGACTCAGGTGGTTTCGTTTTCAAAGTGGACGGGTTGGACAAGGTCTTCGCCAACGCCGGCGGCACCTACGTCGAGCTCGATACCTCGGGCGATCACCATTATGACGCGACTGGATTGATTCGTATCCATCGCAAAGGCGTGGTGCCCCAACTCGGGCCAAGCGATAGCCTGCTTGCGGCCTCAAGCTACACAACGCCGAACGACTCGCCCATCACCACCGGTGTCGGCGTGTCGTGGCAGGATTCCACCGGCAGTTGGCGGACACTCGGCGAGATGTCCCCGACATCGGCGACGGTTACGCCGCTGACGCAGACGCCGAACCGCGTCACTTTCGATGTCACCTATACCGGCGGGCTCACGGGCGTGGGCAGCGTCACCGAGCATTATTTCGTCACCCCGCAGGGCGTGCAACTTACGACGGAAGTCTCGGGTTACAGCGGCCCGCTCCGATATGTCTGGCCGGTTCTTTCCAACGACGGAAAAACGGCGAGCACCATCCTCGTCAGCGGCAAGGCCGTTTCGGTGTCCCAAGGTGGCACCCCCCAGACTTTCACGGCACCGGGAGCGCAAAACGTACGCGTGGAAAGCGGCGAATATTCGAACCACAACGGCTGGGCGCGGCTCGGCATCGCCGAGTTTCCAAGCGGCGGCGCGGTCACTCTGTTGATCGGAGACGTGACTCCAACTCCCCTCACCGCGGGCACGCTGCATGTGGACCTGCGCGCGACCGCCCCGAGCGGCGCGGGCTCACCCACTTGGACAAACTACGGGACGCTGGGCAATTTCACGGAGACAGGCAGCGCGGCTCTGGTGCCCGATGTCGCGAACACCGGACTGCCGGGGGTTCTTTTCAATGGGACCGGCGATGCCTACACTAGCATCGCGAACACAGTCCTCGATCTGGAAGGAAGCAGCGACCGCTCGATCGAGGTGTGGGCATACAACCCCGCAATCGCGACCGAGGAATCACTCGTCTCGTGGGGCCGCCGCGGCACCGCCCGAGAAAGCGTGTCATTGAATTTCGGCAACAATGCCACTTCCGGTGCTTCTACCCATTTCAATGATGACCTCTCATGGGGAACAGTTCCCTCGCCTGCGGCCTGGCATCTTTTGACTTATGTTTACTCCGGAGCGACCGACGTCCGCGTTTATGTCGATGGTGTTTTATCAAAGTCAAAAACCCTGGGCGGTGCTCTCGCGACCACAGGGGCCAATCCAATCAATATTGGTGCGCAGCGGAGTTCCGACGGCACCCCGACCTCCGGTCTTTTTTTAGGAGGCTACGTCAACAGCGTGCGCGTTCACGGCGGGGCCTTATCAGCAGGGCAAGTTGCGGCAAATTACGCACTCGGTCCGGTAAAGACCGCGTTACTCGATCAGTCGCAAATCTGGCGGCTGCAAAACTTCGGAGCCGAATGGAACAATGAATCGATCGCTGGCAACGCCGCCGACCCCGATAAAGACGGCGTTCCTAACCTTCTGGAACGTGCCTTGGGTGGAAATCCCAACGTTTCCGATTCAGAAATTTTGCC
>JAHFTG010000446.1:0-548 GCA_023269455.1 Opitutaceae bacterium
AGCGCGGAGCATTTCTGACCGGCATAACCGAAGGAACTGTAGAGCGCCGCCGGGATCGCCTCGTCGAGATCGGCATCGTTGTCGATGACGAGGGCGTTCTTGCCGCCCATCTCGCAGACCACCTTCTTGAGCGTTTGCTGGCCGGGCTGGGTCTTGCCGGCGGTTTCCCAGATCTTGCAGCCGACGGCGCGCGAGCCGGTGAAGGCGACGAAATCAATCTGCTTGTGGCCCACGAGGTGGGCGCCGACGTCCTCGCCGAAGCCGGGCACGAAGTGCAGCACGCCGGCGGGGACGCCGGCCTCGACCAGGATGTCCATCAGCACCGCCCCGATGACGGAGGTCTGCTCGGCGGGCTTCATGATGACGCAGTTGCCCGCCACGAGCGGAGCGACCACGAGGCCGGTGAGAATGGCCAGCGGGAAATTCCACGGCGCGATGGCGACGCCGACGCCGCGCGGCGTCCAGGTTTGCACGCAGCGCTCGCCCGGGACGGCCTGTGTGACGACGGGCTTCGCCAGTTTCCGCATCTCGACGGCGTAGTAGCGGCA
>JAHFTG010000446.1:558-2358 GCA_023269455.1 Opitutaceae bacterium
GAAGCCGTGATCGCGGACTCGGCGTCGGCGACGGTGGCGCGGGCCCAAGAGCCGATGATTTGGGCAGGCTTGGCCGGATTGACGGACGGGATGTATTCGCGGTCGGAAATCTTTTTGCCGTTGATGAGAAGCGGCCACTTTTTGCCGAGCTGGACCGAATACGCGTTGAGCGCGGCGCGTTGTTTGGCGCGGTTGGCCGCGATCGTGTAGTCGGTGTTGGCGGCGTTGACGAAGGTGCCCGCGGCATGCGGCTTGCGCGCCAGCGGCTCGGGGGCGGCGGTGATGGCGTTGACCGGGTTGCCGAGGAGCTGGTCCTTGGTGGCCTCGCCCATGTTCTTGATGCGGAGGAAGCCTTCGTTGGAGGTATTCTCGAGCAGGCGGCGGACGAGATAGGCCATGCCGGGGAGCAGTTCGCCGACGGGGCAATACTCGCGGACGCGGTGCTTCATCTGGAGCAGCGAGGCCTTCAACTCGTCGGCCATGCCGTAGAGCGCCTGGAACTCATAGGCGCGCGGATCGATGCCGAGGCGCTCGGCCTGGGCAATGACGTGGGCGACGGAGCGGACGTTGTGCGAGGCGAAGTTCGGCGTGACGATGTCGATGTTCTCGAGGAGGAAGAGCGAGAGCTTCTCGTAGTTGGCGTCGGACTCGGGTTTCTTCTGCCAGACCGGGATGGGCCAGTCGCGCTGCTGGGCAATGATGGTCTCGAAATCCCAGTAGGCGCCTTTGACCAGGCGGACGCTGAGCGGGCGGTTGTGCTTGCGAGCCCAGGCGACGAGATCGCGCAGGTCGGCCTCGCAGTCGCGCAGGTAGGCCTGGATGGCGATGCCGATGGCCGGCTTCTGGGCGAACTCGGGTTCCTCGAAGATGGATTTGAAGAGCTGGAGCGTGAGGTCCTTCAGCTTGTAGCTCTCCATGTCGAAGTTGATGAGCGCGCCGACCTCGGCCGCGCGGCGGAGGATCGGGCGGAAACGTTCCTTGAGCGCCGCGATGGAGTTCTCGGGGTCGGCGGGATGGACGTCCGGCGTGAGCGCGGAGATTTTGACCGAGAGATTGAGGCGGGGCAGGGAGCCTTTGGGGCCGAGGTCGGAGAAGCACGGCTCGGTCTCCTTCGCGTAGAATTTCGAGACCGAGTCGAGGATCTCGAGATTGCGTTGGAGGAACACATCGGCCTCGGCGTCGTTGAGCACGGTCTCGCCGAGCAGGTCGATGGTGGTGGCGAGGCCGAGCTTGGCGTTTTTCTTGATCTGCTTGAGCAGGTCCTCGCCGGTTTGGCCGGCGACGAACTGGCCGGCCATGTCCACGATCTGGGCCTTGACCGGGGCCGCGACGAGCGCCGGCGCGAAAGATGAGGCGGCGAGGCCGGCCTTGAGGGCGGGGTTGAGCTCGACGGCCTTGTCGCCGAGATATTCCTGCAGGTGGCGGACGATTTCGCCCGAGGAGTTGAGCGAGGGCAGGACGTCGACGAAGCGGAAGAGCTGGGTCTTGAAGACCGGGTCCTTCATCGACCACTCCATCAGGCGGGCATAGGCGCCCTTCTTGGAAAACAGCGCCGGGGGCGGCTGCTGATCCATGAGGGCGAAGAGCTGTTCGCCCTTGGCGCGGATGGCGGATTCGATTTTCGGATCGGGAGTCAGGAAAGCGGGCATGGCAGTGAGTGCGGCGAAGTTTCCCCCGGTGTCATAAATAGGCAAGGTCGGCCCGGTCGGCCAAACGGAGCAAAAAGGGGGCTTATCGGGGTCGTTAGGATGGCCGGCGGCAAAGGGAGCGACTTTCCCTCTGCCGGGGGTGTTCTGTCTG
>JAHFTG010000096.1 GCA_023269455.1 Opitutaceae bacterium
TGAGGGCTTGGGCGCGGGCGGGGTCGGCATCGCATTGGGCGGGCTCGGCGACAGCGGCGCAGTTGACGATGGCGTCGGGAAAGGCGTCGAGCACGGCGCTGGTGAGCGCGGCGTCGTCGGTGAGGTCGAGGGTGCGTTTGACGTTCACGCCGGGGAGCGGGCCGGCGAAGGAGCCGACGAGGCCGGTGACGTGGTGGCCGCGTCGGGCGGCGGCTTGGGCGAAGGCGGAGCCGACGAGGCCGGAGGCACCGGTGAGGAAGAATTTCATGGGGGCGGAAGGCCGGAAAAGTTGAGAGTTGAAAGCTGAGGGTTGAGAGACGGAGCGGAGTGTGCGCGGTGCGTTCAGGTGGTCGGCGGGAGGAGTTCGGGGGTGATGTGCCAGCAGACGTGCCAGCGGGGGCGGCCGGTGCGTTTGTGGACGTCGCCGCTGGGTTCGAGGGCGAGGACGGCGGCTTTTTTTAGCTCGAAGGCAGCGGGCTTGGGTTTGCCGCGGACGAGGAGGGTGGCGAGGGCGCTGAGGTGGGGTTCGTGGCCGACGAGGGCGAGATTGGCGGCCGCGGGAAACAGTTCCAGGCGCCCGGCCATTGCGAGGGGATCGTCTTCGGGGAGGAGGCCCGGAGTTTCAACGATGACGGTGTCGAGTTGGAGGCCGTGGGCGAGGATGTTGGTGGTTTCTCGGGCGCGTTCGAGGGGGCTGTGCCAGAGTTGGGCGGGAGCGAAGGCGCGGTTGGCGAGGAACCAGGCGGCGAGGCGGGCGGTGTCGAGGCGTCCGCGCGGGCTGAGGGGGCGCGAGGGGTTTTCTTGCTCGGTGACGGCGTGGGCGTGGCGGATCAGGTAGAGGCGCATGAGGGCGGTCAGCGGGCGGCGGGCACGCCTTTGCCGTCGAGGAGGGAGCGGACGGCGAGGAGGAGTGTGCTGAGGGCGTAGGGTTTGGTGAGCATGCCTTGGGAGAGGGCGGGCAGGTCGGGCAGCGGGGCGACTTCGGCGCTGCTGGTGCAGAGGAGGCGCAGGACGGGGTGGGCGGCGCGGAGCTCGCGGATGATTTTTTCGCCGGCGGGGCCGGTGCGGGCGGAGTCGATGATGAGCAGGTCGAGCGGCTTGCGGTGGCGGCGCGCGAGCAGGCGGGCTTGCGTGACGGTGCCGGCCGCAAGGACGCGGTAGCCGTCGGCCGTGAGAATACCGGCGACCATCTTGCCGACGACCGGATCTTCCTCGATGAGGAGGATGGTTTCGCGGCCGCCGGTGGAGGGCAGGGTGGAGGGTATGGCGGTGCGGACGGCGAGCGGTTCATGCACGGCGGGCAGATAAATCTCGAAACTGGAGCCGGTGCCGGGCGCGCTTTGCACGAAGATGTAGCCGCCGCTTTGCTGCACGATGCCATAGACGAGCGAGAGGCCGAGGCCGGTGCCCTTGCCTTCTTCCTTGGTGGTGAAGAAGGGCTCGAAGAGGTGCGAGCGCGTCTCGGCGTCCATGCCGGTGCCGTTGTCGCTGACGGAGAGGCGCACGTAGCGGCCCGGCGGCATGTCGGTGGCGCGGCGGTTGCGACCGGCTTTGATCTCGCGGAAATCCGTATGGATGGCGACGCGGCCGCCGAGGTCGAGGGCGTCGCGGGCGTTGATGGTGAGATTGAGCAGCACCTGCTGGATCTGCACGGGGTCAACAAGCACGTGGTCGGGCGCGGCTTGCAGCGAGAGGCCGAGGGTTTTGTCGGGCTGGAGAAGCTTGGTGAGGATGTCGGCGTTTTCCTGGACGAGCTGGTTGAGGCTGACGACCTTCGGGTCGAGGGCCTGGCGGCGGCTGAAGGCGAGCAACTGGCGCACGAGGCCGGCGGCGTGAAGGCCGGCGCGGTGGATCTCGCCGATCTCGCGCTCGGCGTGGCGTATCACGGCGGGCTTGCTGCGGAGGATCTCGCAGTAGCCGTTGATGACCGAGAGAAGGTTGTTGAAATCGTGGGCGACGCCGCCGGCGAGACTGCCGACCGCGTCGAGGCGCTGGGCGTGGATGAGGTCTTCCTCCAGGCGGCGCTTGGCCGTCATGTCGCGGTAAGTGATCGCGATATACGTGATGCGCCCGCGAGCATCGGCCACGGGGCTGAACGTCCATGTCGTGTAGAGGCGCTGGCCGGGGCCGCTTACGAGATAGCCTTCGCCGCTGAGCACGCGTCCGGGCACGAGACGGGCGAGCCATTTTTTGAGTTCGGTAAAATGATCGCGGTCGGCGTGAAGTTCGCCGTGCGAGTGTCCCGGCAACGCCTTCGCAACGCGGCCGGTCATCTCGCAGAGGGTCTGGTTGGCGAAACGGATACGCAGGCCGTCGGGCGTCCAGTGGCGGTCGGCGATGAGCACGCCTTTACCGAGCGCGCTGAGGGCTCTGGCGAGGAGGCTGGCGGAGGGCCGTGCGAGACGCGGGCCGCGCGCCTTCGCGGGGGAGCGAGGTTTTTTCACGACGGCGGACGGAGGTTAGGGCGAGAGACGCTCGACGATCCAGTCGCCGGATTTTTCACGGCGGTAGCGCAGGCGGTCATGCAGGCGGCTGCGGCGGCCTTGCCAAAACTCGACGGTCTCGGGATTCACGCGGTAGCCGCCCCAGTTCGGAGGAAGCGGGATTTCGGCGCCGGCGTATTTTTTGTCGAGGGCCTTGAGGCTGTCTTCGAGCACGGCGCGGCCGCTGATGATCGCGCTCTGTTGCGAGACCCAGGCACCGAGCTGGCTGGCACGCGGCCGCGAGTGGAAATACGCCTCGCTTTCCTCTCGGGTGAGCTTGGCGATGGCACCCTCGACGGTGACCTGACGCTCCAGCGCGAGCCAGGGAAACAGCAGGGAGGCGCGGGGGTTTTCGGAGAGATCGCGGCCTTTGCGGCTGTCGTAGTTGGAGTAGAAAACGAAGCCGCGCCCGTCGAGGCCCTTGAGCAAAACGGTGCGCGCGGACGGATGGCCCTCGCGCGTCGCGGTGGCGAGCGTCATGGCGTTGGGCTCGTGAATCTTCGCGGCTTCGGCCTCCTGAAACCATTTCTCAAACTGGCGGAAAGGGTCGCGGGCGAGGTCTTTTTCGAGGAGTCCGGCGAGGCTGTAGTCTTTGCGGAGGTCGGCGAGGGACATGAAGTGTGCAGGCAAGCTGTGCCGCGGGCGGCGGGCTGTCAAAAATCATCGCGTCAACGCGCATATATCTGCGGCCCAGTCGGGAAAGCGCGCGGCGAGCCCGGTGCGTTCGCCGAGGGTAAACTCCCGCGCATCCCAGCCCGGCGACATCGTGCAGCCGAGCAATGCCCAGGCGCCGCCGTCCGCGAGCCGTGCGCCTTGCCAGGTGTCGCCGGGCACGACGAGTTGCGGCGTCTGGCCGGCGGCGAAGCCGGTGCCGAGGTGCGTTTTGCGGCCTTCGCCCGTGGCGGGATCTAGGATCAGGTGTTCGACGACATCGCCCGCGTAGAAATGCCAGATCTCCTCGGTGCGCAGCCGATGCAGCGCGGAAAAGCCGTCGGGCGTGATCAAAAAATAAATCGCCGTGCCCGCCGCCCGGCCGCCGGGCAAGCCGAGGGCGCTCACATACGTTTGGCGAAAGAAGCCGCCTTCGTTCGGCAACGGTTCCAGGCGGAGGGCGGCGATGATTTCGGCGGCGGTCATGACGGCATGTTTATCGCCTCGCGCGGCGTGGCAACCTGTCTAAATTCCGCGCGATGTCTCCCGCCGCCTACATCGACGCCCACGCGCCCGACCTGATCGCCCTGCTCCAGCGGCTGGTGCGCACCGACACGGTCAATCCGCCGGGCAACCACTACGCGGCGATCACCACGCTGCTCACCGAGGAGCTGGCGCACGCCGGACTTCGCGCGAAACGCTTCACGGTGCCGAAGGCTTTGCTCAAGAAAACGCTGCCGCCCGCACAGCACGGGTTTCCTCGCTACAATGTCCTTGGCAAGCTCGCGGCGCGCGGGGCAAGCAAGACGATTCATTTCAACGCACACTACGACGTCGTGCCGGTTTCGGGTGCGTGGCGGCATGGCTCGCCGTTCAGCGGCGAAGTGGACGGCGGGTGGATTTACGGACGCGGCACGGCCGACATGAAAGGGTCGCACGCTTCGCTGCTCATGGCGCTCCGCGCGCTCAAGGCGACGGGCACGCCGCCGAAGATGAACGTTGAGGTCTCGTTTACCGCCGACGAGGAAACCGACTCCGTGCTCGGCTCGGGTTGGCTCGTGAAACACGCGCCGATCAAGCCCGACTACGCCGTCGTGATGGAAGGCGGCGAGGGCAACGCGGTGTGTTGCGGGCACAACGGCGTCGTCTGGCTCAACGTCACCGTGCACGGCCGCGCCGCGCACGGCAGCGTGCCGCACGAAGGCGTCAACGCGCTCGAAAAAATGTCGGCCCTCGTGCTCGCGCTCGACGATTACAAGAAGGTGTTGGCGAAGCGCACGTTCACCGCGCCCGACGGCAAGGTCATGCGGCCCACGCTGAACATCGGCGGGGTATTTGCCTCGGGCGAAGGCGGCAAGATCAACACGGTGCCCGCGCTCGCGAGTTTCTCCATTGATCGTCGCGTGATTGCGGTCGAGACGGTGCCGGCGGCCGAGCGCGAGTTGCGGGCGTTCCTCGCGGCGGCGGCGAAAAAAATTCCGCAGTGCCGCATCACCGTGGAAAAAGTATCGCACAACCACCCGACGTTTAATCCGCCCACGAATCCGTTTTTTGCGACGATGGCGGGATGCGTGACACGCGTGCGCCGTGAGAAGACGGTTTTCCGCGTGTCGAACGGGTTTAACGACATGTATTTTTTCGCGGGGGAATTAAAAATCCCCACGCTCGGCTACGGGCCGGGCGGCGACAACTGCCACGCGGTGGACGAGCGCGCGTCGGTGAAAGAGCTGGTCGCGAGCGCGAAAATCTACGCGGAGCTGCTGACGACGTTTGCGGGGTGAAACGATCAGCGTGCGGCGAGCGCCTGGTCGCAGGCGACGCTTACGAGGCGTTCGCGTTCGGCCTCGTTGGCTGTCGCCATTGCGGTGATGAACCGGCGGATATTTGCTTCTGGTTCATGTGCAAGCCACACGGCTTGGAGGGAGGGCCTAAACGGGTAGATTGCGGGTGATGGACCGCAGCCACGTTTGGAAGTAAAACCCAGGAGGCTTTCGGTTATCGAAGAAAAGAAGCCGGTATTTTCCAATAGACCGATATCGTGATGGTTGCACCAGATGGCGAGTGGGCTTTCTTTTTTCACCAAGACCGGTGCGCGTCCCAACCAAGATTTCTCGTGAATTTGGGTGCCTGTGATGTCGGTCATTCCCAGCCGGATTTTTGTAACGGGAATCCAGATGGACGCAGTGAGCAATCCGAGGAAAAGAATAATGAACCATTTGGCTTTCATGGACTTTATCCCGCCCAGCCGCGGCGGATCATCGAGATGGCGATGGCGGCGAGGAGGAGCGCGACGATTTTTGAGATGGCGCGCAGGCCGGTCGGGCCGACGAGGGCGCTGAGTTTGTGGGCGTTGAAGAGGGCGGCCATGACTAGGCCGAGATTCGCGGCGAGTGCGAGCAGCGTCATGCCGAGTCCGACAGTGTCCACGAGGACGAGGAGCGTGGTGATGAGCGCGGGGCCGGCGATGAGCGGCATGCCGAGCGGGACCACGCCGAAATCCGCGCTCCACTTGGGCGGCTCGGAGGACGCGGGGAGCACGAGTTCGCGCGACGCGAGGACGAGCAGGATGAGGCCGCCTGCCACTTGGAAATCACTCACGGTGATGCCGACGGCGGAGAACACGCTCCGGCCAAGAAATAGAAACGCCAGCGCGACGAGGCCGCCGGTAAGCGTCGCCTGGCGGGCGACACGGCGGCAGTCGTCGGCCGCCACGCCCGCGCTCATCGCCAGAAAGATCGCGGTGAGGCCGATGGGGTCGCTGGCGACGAAGAGCGGGATGAAGGCTTTGAGAAAGTGCTCGGCCCAGGTTGGCATGGGGAAAGGCTGCCCGGGTGCGAGGGGTTTCGCAAGGATGGGGCGGAGTGGGGATTAGGAATCCGACGGCAAGGAAGAGGGCGCGTGCTCAGCCGATCATTTGAACCTGCCTGACGGCGGCGGTGGTTTTGGCGGCGGGGAGGAAAATCTCGAAGGTGGTGCCTGCGCCCACGGTGGATTCCACGCGGATGAGGCCGCCGTGTTTTTTTATGATGGAGTAGGTGGTGGCGAGGCCGAGGCCGGTGCCGGTTTTCTTGGTGGTGAAAAACGGGTCGAAGATTTTTTCGAGGTGTTCGGGGCGGATGCCTGTGCCGGTGTCGATCACGGTGATGCGCACCCAGTCTCCCGCCGTAGGGAAAGGTGAGCGGCTGGAGCCGGGGAGGTGGTTTTCGGCGATGATCGCGAGCACGCCGCCGTCAGGCATGGCCTGGGCGGCGTTGACGGCGAGGTTTTGGAAAACCTGCATGAGCTGGGTTTCATCGGCTTCGACGGGGCGGAGATCGGCGAGGATGGTGACGGTTTTTTGGAGCGAGAGCGGGCCTTGGGCGATGGAGACGGCTTCGCGGAGGAGCGGCGCGAGGTGGAGGGTTTTTTTGACGAGGGCGCCATCGCGGGCGAAGGTCACGAGCTGGCGGGTGAGGTCGTTGGCGCGCCAGGCGAGGCGGTCGATCTCGACGAGGCGCGTGGCGGCTTCGGGCGGGAGCGCGGGCACGCGTTGCACGAGGGTGGCGTGGCCGATGAGCGCGGTGAGAATGTTGCCAAAATCGTGGGCGATGCCGCTGGCGAGCATGCCGAGGGATTCGAGCTTGGAGGAGCGCGCGTCTTCGTCGGCGCGTTTGCGTTCCTGCGTCACGTCGCGGAGGACGAGCACGGCGCCGGAGAAGCCACCGGGCGTGGAGATGAGCACGGCGATTTCGGTGATGAGGCGTTCGCGGCCGTCGGGGCCGAGCAAGCGATAGGCGTCGATGGAGCGTGCGAGGACGGGGTTCTTGAGGAGGACGAGGGCGGGGAGCGGGCGGGGCTCGCGGGTGCGTTCGTCGAGGGGTTTCAGCAGGTCGTCGATGGGGCGGCCGGCGGCGCGCTGGCGGGTCCAGCCGATGAGCTGCTCGGCGGCGGAGTTGATGAGCGAGACGTGGCCGAGGGCGTCGATGGTGATGACGGCTTCGCCGATGCTTTGGAGGGTGAGTTCGAGGAGGTGGCTTTGCGCGGCGAGGAGGCTGGCGGCGCGGCGGCGTTCGGTGATGTCGGTGAAGACGCCGAAGATGCCGACGGGGCGGTCGCGTTCGTCGCGGATGATGTCGGCGCGGACGAAGGCGGGGATGAGGCGGCCGTCCTTGGTTTTGATGTCGGTCTCGCCGTTCCAGGAACGTCCGTCGCGGATGCTGGCGTGGATCTCGGCGGCGATGATTTTGTCGGCGAAGAGCGGGGCGGGTTCGGTGACGGCGTTGAGTTCTTCGACGGTGTAGCCGAAGAGGGCGAGGTGGGCGCGGTTGTGATAGACGGAGTTGCCCTCGAAGTCGCCGATGCCGATGGCGTCGGAGGCGCCTTCGACCGCCTGCCGGATGCGGGTGAGCGTGAGGGTGGTTTCGCGGAGGATGCGCCGCTGCCGCCGCCGGCTTTGGAAAAGCAGGACGGCGAGGATGGCGACGAGCAGCCAGGAAACGATGTCGAGGAAAACGAGCACGAAGTGTGGTTGAGGCAGGCTGGGTGTTTATGATTTTGGCGCAAGGAGCGCGGGTTAAACGCTTGGTAAAAAATCACGCTCGTTCTTGCCGTTCGTTCGCGTAAACATGGGGCTTCGCGTGGCGGGCCGTGAGGGCTGCGCCGCGAATAATCTTCCGCTTATGCCTGCGCGCCTGCTTTACGAATCACACTGTCACACGCCGCTTTGCGGGCATGCCTTCGGCGAGCCGGAGGATTATGCGGAGGTGGCGGAGAAACGCGGGTTGAAGGGGATTATCTTCACCTGCCATGTGCCGTTGCCGGACGGGCTTTCGGGGGATGTGCGGATGAAGCCGGAGGAGTGGGCCACGTATGTCGCGATGGTGGCGCGGGCGCGGCGGGAG
>JAHFTG010000381.1 GCA_023269455.1 Opitutaceae bacterium
TCGGCGGGCGCGAAGCCCGGCTGGTCGTAGAAAATGCGGCGGTTGGCGGGGGCGAAGACGTAGTTGTAGTCGCCCACCCACACGTCGTTGAACGCGAGCGCGGCGCGGGTGATCTCGTAGGGGCAGATGCGGGCGTTGCGTCCGGCGTCGCGCAGCGCGGTGAGGTCGCGAGTTTGGTTTTCGAGCAGATAAAACCGCGCAAGCCCGCTCTGCGGCCAGCGGGTTTCCAAGTCGGCCAAGTAGCCGCAGGCGTCGCGTGTGCAGTGGAAGACGGAGTTCACGCAATGCTCGCGCTTCGGCCGCATCACCCACGCCTCCACGCCCCGACCGCTCGCAATCTCGCCGCCCGCCGCGCTCACCTCAGCGCTTGGCGCCAAGCCGGGTTTGTAACATAATACGTTACAAACCGGATTGGTTGCTGCTTCGTCGGTGGTGGTGGCTGGGGTGGGCGACGGGGCGGTCATCGCCTGCAACGTCTGCCCGACGTGCAGCTGGCCGGTTGACTTGCTCGTGAGATAGATGAGTCGGCTGAAGCGTCCGGTGCGGAGCTGGGTGAGCGCGGTTTCAATCAGCACGCCGGTCTTTCCAAATCCGGTTGGCGCCGCGAACAGGACGCCGGGCGCGGCGGCTAGGGCGGCGTCGAGGTCGGCGCGTGTGGTCTCCTGCCCGGTGCGGAGCGCGGAGAACGCAGGGCGGAAACGCAGCGCACGCAGACGTTCGCGGGCGCGCAGGCGGAGGTTGAGAAACCCGACGATCGCCTCTAGCCGCGCGCGGAACAGGCCGTCGTCCGCCGGGGTGAGCGCGAGCGTTTGCAAGAGGCCGCTGCTAGCTTCGACAAAGACCAGCTCGCCGCGCAGTCGCGCGGGGGGCGCGAGGGCGGATTGTTGATTTCGGACTTTACGATTTGGAGTTTTAGGCTCGATTTGAGCGAGCGCGAGGTAGGCTGCGAGCTGGGCAAAATACTCGGGATAGTCGGTGCGTAGCTCTTGTTCGGCGGCGGGGAGCGGGCGGAGAGTCGTTTTGATTTCGCGCAGGATGTCAGTGTCTTTGGCCGACTCGGCGGGGATGAGCTGGTCAATGCGGCCGGTGAGCGTGAGCGTCCAACCGCCGTGAAAAATTCTTCCTGTGACCGGAACCTCAAAGGCCGCAGCCGGCGTGCTCGCCGCCGTTTGTGCGCGCAGCTCTTGGTGCCAATGCGTCCCCAATTGCGCGCGCCAGAGACCTTGCGGCCCGTCGCCGCCGTCGCGCGGGCCGATGGCAAAGGCCGCCAGCTCGCCGACGCTGAGTGCGGCGGTGCGTTGGTCGAGGTCGAACTCCATCCGCTCAACAAATACGGGAGCCGCGTGGAAAGGAAGACGTTGTTCGGGCAGGGCGGGGGAAGCTTGCCCGTTGTATCAGACTGCGCCGACCTCGCGGAAACACGTCTCGGCTAATGCGGGCGGCACATCGTCGCGCGTGACGGCTTCGCCGAGCGACTTCAGGACGACGAAGCGCAACTTGCCGGCACGAACTTTTTTGTCGCGGGCCATCGCGGCCATGAGATCGGCAAGGGGCAGTGAGGTTTTAAGACGAGTGGGCAACAGATGCATTTCTACCACGCGTTCGACGCGCGCGACCTCGGCAGCGGCGATAAGCCCAAGTTTCTCTGACAGTCGCGCCGCCGCGCAGAGTCCGATGGCGACCGCCTCGCCATGCAAATACGCGCCGTAGCCGGTCACCTGCTCGATGGCGTGACCGAAGGTATGACCGAGATTGAGCAAGGCGCGTCCGCCATCCTTGGCGGTCTCGAACTCGTCGGCCTCGACTACGCGAGCCTTGAGTGCGCAGCAGCGGTGGATGACGGCGGCGAGATCGCCGCTGGCGACCGTAAGTGACACGCGCTCCAGCCGCGCGAAAAGTTCTGCGTCGCCCAGCAGGCCGGTCTTGATAATTTCGGCACAGCCGGCGGCAAACTCGCGCGGGGGCAAAGTGGCGAGCAGATCAGTCGCGATAAACACACCGCGTGGCTGGTGAAACGCGCCCACGAGGTTTTTCCCCGCCGCGAGGTTAATGCCAGTTTTTCCGCCGACGGAGCTGTCCACCATCGCCAGCAATGTCGTCGGCACCTGGTAAAAATCCACGCCGCGTAGCCAGCTTGCCGCCGCAAATCCTGAGAGGTCGCCGATCACGCCGCCGCCGAAGGCAAACACCGCGCCACTACGGTCGAGTTTTTGCGCGGCGAGAAAATCCAGCGTCCGGCCGAGAGCATTCAGCGACTTGCTGCTTTCGCCGGCCGGGAGCGTGAACACAGGGATGTCACCGAACATCACTCGACACGCCGTCCCGAGCTTGGCGGCGACATTCTC
>JAHFTG010000382.1 GCA_023269455.1 Opitutaceae bacterium
TCCGGAAACAGCCGTGAAGGAGGGCCCGTCAAAATTCCACACACCTCCGGTATTGTTGGCAAAGGCGGTGGCGAGGTTTGAGGCAAACGTCGCGTAGCTGAGCGAATTACCCGTGGCCGCGAGAATCGTTCGATTGCTCCCGTTGAGGGTCCCCGCCGCGTTGAAGGCGATGTCGCCGTAGATCAGGCCGCGTCCGTTGAAATAACAGCGGCCGTAAATTTTCGGGTCGCCGGTGATTTGGGAGACAATGCCGTATTGGTGCTGGTTATCGTTGAGGCGGATCCAATTCGCGCCCGTATCCTCGGAGCGGTAGATGCCCCAGACATTGTTGACTTGCCCGCTCATGTAGAGGACCGGATATCCGCTGCCACTCGCCGTGCGACCGAAGCCGATGCTCTGGGCATTCTGGATGCCGCTCACTTTGGTGAAACTCACGCCGGAGTCGGTCGAGTGCCAGAGACCTGCCCGGCTAGTGTCGTAGTCGATGCACGGAATCCAGATGTCACCTTCCCGGCCAAAAACGGTGCGCATGGCTTTATCCACGTTGAGTGTGTTCGGGGCGCCAGGGCTGACCGTTGCTCCCGCGACAAAACTCGCGCCGCCGTCCGTGCTGCGGTAAACCACTCCCGTCGAGGTGATGTAGAGATAGAATTTGTTGCTGTTGACCCGGTCGGAAAAAAGCAGCGGCAGCTCCCATGAATAGGTCGGCGTGACGTTGCCGATACACGGGGTCCAGGTCGCGCCATTGTCGGTTGAATACGAAGGGGCTGAACCCTTTGACGTCCAGACCAGCCGTTGGCCGTTTGCGGAAATCGCAATCACGCCAGGGTCGTTGTCCGCCGCGGAGGGATGCGTGGGGAACTCCGTCCACGTTTTTCCGCCATCGGTCGAACGCCCGCCCCTCGCAGTCGAGCCATCCGGCATTTTACCATAATGAGTGCGGACGACGATGGCGGGGTTCTGCTCCGCGAAATCCACGCTCGTATGGCTGCCATAGCCCGGCGAAAAGCGGTCTTCTTTTGTGGGAGAAAAATCGGGGTCGTAAACCGCGAACCCGCCGATGTCGCCAAACGCGCAGTAAAACAGAGATCCGCTGGGCGGACTGCAGAGCGCGCCGCCGCCGCTCCACAAACCCATTTCCTCGATGCCGTCCGAGCGGAACTGCCACGTCGGCGTTGTCGCCGTCAGGTTGTAACTCGACCAAACACCACCACCGCTGATGTGATAGACGTGGTCGGAGTTGAACGGATCAATTTTAATGTCGCCAATCCAAGTGGGCACGGAAGGTGTCGCCTTGTCGCCGCTAACCCATGGCGCGCTTGATCCGTCGATCGTCGCGCCCTCATAAAGCGCTTTCCACGTCGTGCCGCCGTCCGTGCTTCGATAGACTTCATCGTGCGGCCACCAGCGGTCCATCGTGCAAGCGACGAGAGTGGTGGGATGCTGCTTGTCCACGGAAACGCCTCCGAAGCCGCCCTGGCCCGTCGGCGGCGTCGCATTCGTTGAAGCCAGCGTGGCGAGATTGATTTTACGAATCGCCCCAGCACCTACGTCGTTCGGTCCCGCCGCATCGTTGAAAGCGACATACATGTTTCCAAGGCCGTCCTGGGAGGCACGGTGCGGCATGTAGCCGGATGGCGCGCCGCTGGACACCACCGACCAACTGGCTCCGCCATCTGTGCTGCGGTATAAATTGCTGCCTGCCTGGGACACCCCCACCCAGATCTCGGGTGTGGCGCTGCCGTTTACGCCGCTGCTTTTGATGAATTCCACGAACACGAGGCCGACTTGGTTCGTCGTGGTGTTGACGGGGAAACTCGTGACCTTGGACCAACTCGCGCCGTAATCCGCGCTCTTCCACAAACCATCAAAGCGCGTGCCATTAAACAAGGTGCTGCCGAGATTGGGATCAACCGCGAGCCGCTCGCCATTGCTGCGGCCCTCGTCGTTGGCTTTCATCGTGAACGGCGCCTTGACGCGTGTGAAACTCGCGCCTTGGTTCGTGGAACTCCAAACTTCGTTCGGACGGCTATTACCCAACCAGCCGCACGTCATGTAAAGCCGGTTGGCGTCCTGCGGATCAAGGGCGATGCTTTCGACACCGAAGAGGCCATATTCCTCGTTCGTAGGAGCGAGGAAGTCTTGCAACGGAATCCAGGAATTATTCGTGGGATTCCACCGGTAAGCTCCGCCCACGTCCGTGCGGCAATACATCACTCCAGACACGTTCGGATGCGTCACGATGCCCGTCACGAATCCGCCGCCTTTGATCACAACCTCGTTCAAAACGTAGGATTGGGCTTCAACCGCAGGGGCCGCCCAAAGGACGAACCACATCAGCAG
>JAHFTG010000383.1 GCA_023269455.1 Opitutaceae bacterium
CCCGCTGGGCGACATCCGCAACGAGCTCCTCAACGTCAACGGCGGCGGCATCGCGCTCGGCCATCCGGTGGGCGCGACCGGTGCGCGCCTCGTGCTGACCGCGCTCAAGGAACTCCATCATCGCGGCCAAAAACGCGCGCTCGTCTCGCTCTGCGTAGGTGGCGGGCAGGGCGGCGCACTCTGGCTGGAGGCCACGCCATGAACATCACCCGCCAACTGGATGCCTCCGGGGTTTGCACGCTGACCTTTGACCGGGCCGCTTCCTCGGCGAACGTGTTTGATCGCGCGACGTTGGTCGAACTCGATGCGCACCTCGCCGCCCTCGAAAAAGAGCCGACGCTGACCGGAGTTATTATTATCAGCGCGAAGCCAAAAATCTTTATCGCCGGCGCCGACCTGAAGGAATTTGTCCGTGCGCCCGATGCCGAGGCCTTGGGCGAAATTGTTGATATGGGACATCGGGTTTTCACGCGGCTCTCGCTCCTGTCGGTGCCATCGGTGGCGGCGATTCACGGCGTGTGCCTGGGCGGCGGTTGCGAGCTGGCGCTGGCCTGCGACTGGCGCGTGGCCTCGACCGAAAAAGTCACCAAGATCGGCCTGCCCGAGACGCAGCTCGGCATCGTGCCCGCGTGGGGCGGCTCCGTGCGCCTTCCTGTGCTCATCGGCCTGCCCGCCGCGCTCGGAATGATTCTTCCCGGTCGTCAAATCGTCGGCGCGCAGGCGCGCAAACTCGGCCTCGTGGATGAACTCGCGCACCGCGAATACCTGCCGGATGTCGCGCGCCGCCAGCTCGCCCGTGGCAAACGGCCGCCGCATCTGCGTCCGTTTTCCGGCAGCGCGCCGTTCAAGGCGCTCGTGGCCTCCCAAGCCCGGCGGAACGTGCTCGCGAAAACCCACGGCCACTACCCGGCTCCGTTCAAAGCCATTGAGGTCTGCGCCGCCGCGTTGGGACGTTCGCTTGAGGATGGTTTCGCGTTGGAAAAAGCTGCGTTTCTCGAACTGGTGGAAACGCCCGTATGCCGCCGACTCATCGGGCTTTTTTTTCTGCAGGAGCGGGCGAAGAAAATGTCCGTGCCCGCGCCCGCCGTGGCCGCGCCGGTGCGGCGCGTCGCCGTCGTGGGCGCGGGCGTGATGGGGGCGGGCATCGCGCAGTGGGTGAGCGCGCGCGGGCTTCCCGTGGTGTTGAAAGACGTCGCGCCCGAAGCCCTCGCGCGCGGCTTGCGGATGATCGAATCGGTTTACCGCGAGGCGGTGAAACGCCGCGTGTTCACCGTCACCGAGGCGACCGCCGGCCTTGACCGCATCACGCCTGCGCATCGCGACGGGCCGCTCACATCCGTCGATCTCGTCATCGAGGCGGCCGTGGAAAAACTGGAGGCCAAGCAGGCGATTTTTCGTGCGTTGGAAACCCGCGTGCGCGCGGACACCGTTCTGGCGACCAACACCTCGGCGCTGTCCATCGAGTCGATTGCGGCCGGTCTCGCGCATCCCGGACGCGTGGTGGGCATCCATTTTTTTAATCCGGTCAACCGGATGCAGCTCGTGGAGATCGTGCGCGGGCCGGGCACTTCGCCGGACGCGCTCGCGACGGCGCTCCAGTTTGTGAAGGCGATGGGAAAACTACCGGTGATCGTGAAGGACAGCCCGGGGTTTTTGGTGAATCGCATCCTCATGCCTTACATGATCGAGGCGGTGCGGCTCTTCCGCGAAAGCGGCGCGGTCGAGGCGGTGGACCGCGTTATGCTCGACTTCGGCATGCCGATGGGTCCGTTGCGGCTGGCGGACGAAGTCGGCCTGGACGTCGCTTCGCACGTGGCCCGCGACCTTGGCCAACGCCTGCAGCATCCGGCGCCGCCCGACGATACGCTCGACGCGATGATCGCCAAAGGCTGGCTCGGCAAAAAAAACGGGCGCGGATTTTATCTGCATGCCGGAAAATCCGCCCACGTGCGTCCGAATCCCGACATCGGTGCGGCGGTGGGTGCGGTCGCTACGCGTCCACTGGATGCCGCGAAGGCGTGCGACCGTCTCGTGCTGATCATGATCAACGAAGCCGCGCGTTGTCTGGCCGAAGGCGTGGTCGAATCTTCGGAGGACGTCGATTTCGCGATGATCCTCGGCACGGGCTGGGCGCCGTTTCGCGGCGGGCCGCTGCGCCATGCGGATGCGCTGGGCGTGCCCGAAGTCGTGCGCCGGTTGGAAGCTCTCGCCCGTGAAATCGCGCCGCGCTTCGAACCGTGCGAGCGGCTCCGCGAGATGGTTTGCACCGGCTCAACCTTTTATCCGCCCGACAACCCCGTCCGACCATGAAAACTCCCGAAATGACGGAACCCCGCA
>JAHFTG010000384.1 GCA_023269455.1 Opitutaceae bacterium
GGGTGGCGGCGGCGGACGCCGAGGTGGTTTCGGTGATTTCGCCGGCCGCCGCCGGGGCGATGGCGGCGAATCCGGCAAAGCCTGCGCCTCCGGCCGCGCCCGCAGTGAAGTCCGTATCCGCGACTACGACACCCTCGCTCGCGGCGGCGCCCGATGAGATGGCGAAATTTTTGCGAAGGGTCTTCGGGCCGTGGCATGGACATATCGGGGTGTCCGCGCAGGTGCTGCAGAATCCGATCATGAACACGGATTTTCTAGTGGAGGCGAAGATGGACCGCAAATGGACGAATGATCAGGTCCATCTGGAGACGCGTTACGAATACACCTCGGCCAACCACGATGTGACGCTGGATCTGCTCACGGCGAACGGGAACTGGAGGCATGCGCTGACACCGCGCTATTTCACGGTTTACCGGCCGAGCGTGGAGTGGAACCAAGATTACGTGGATGACGGTGTGCAGGCGAACTACCTGCTGCTCCAGCAGGAGGTGGGCGTGGGCGTGAACGTGTGGGATACCGACAAGCGGAAGGTGCGCGTGGGCGTGTCGGAAAATTTTTTCGACCGTTGGGACCTGTCGCGCAGCGGCCACGAAGGGCAGCATGTCGAGTCGCTCTTCGCGGAGGCCGATCTGAAGCTGCCGTGGCGGAGTCTTTTGACGGAGCGCGCGGTGTTCTACTACGCCATCGCCACGGGAAAGGACGGCTGGGAAAACCAGATCGAGGTGACGAAGAAGTTCACGCAATCGCTCAGCCTGGGCATGCGCTACGAGGTGCGTTACAATGATCCCGACGTCGAGTCGCAGAACTACTCGTTGCTGAGGTTTTTCGTGGGCTTCGATTTCTGAGCGAGGGCGGGGGCTTCGCGAGGGTTTGCCGGAGCATCAGCTTGGTCATGGCAACGCATGGGCGGGTGGATTTTCCGAGGCGCGTGCGGCTGGAGTCGAAGACGGTGACGGCGGTTTCGACGAATGGGCAGCGGGCGTCAGCCTTCGCACTTCAGGACGTAAACGACGCCTTTTTCGGTGCCGACGGCGAGGAGGCGGTCGTCGGGGGACCAGGCGAGCTTGGTCGCGGGCGCGGGCATCTTCACGGTGGCGCGGAGGGGCTTGGGGCGCTCGGGGCTCCAGATTTGGACGACGCCGTCGGCGCTCGCGGTGGCGAGGAGGCTGTGGGTGTTTTGGAAGGCGACGGCGCAGACTTTGGCGTCGTGCGGGAGCATGGTGGGTTCGCGGCCTTCGGGGCCGCCGCCGGTGCAGTCCCAGAGGCAGGCATCCTTGCCGCCGCCGGTGGCGAGCCAGCGGGAGTCGCGGTCGAAGGAGAGTTCCTTCACTTTGCCTTCGTAGCCGCTCATGTGGAACTCCTCGGTGGATTCGGGGAGCCAGAGGTGGACGCTGGGGTCTTGGTTTCCGGAGACGAGCCATCGGTTGTCGGGGGACCAGACGAGGGCGTGAATGCCGTTGGCGTAGGCGAATTCTTTTTGGGCGATAAAGTCGTCGGCATCCCAGAGGCATACGCCGCCGAAGTAGGCCGAGGCGAGGCAGCCGCCGGCGGGTTGCCAGGCGATGGCGCTGATGGTTTTCGGCGCGATGGGAAAGGCGTGGAGCGGGGAGCCGTCGGCGCGAAGGAACGCGAGCTGGCGGCCGGCGGCGGCGGCGAGCTTGGTGCCGTCGGGGGACCATGAGAGGTGCTCGATCCACGCGCCGCCGACTTCGGCGGAGGCGGTGTGCTGGGCGGTGGCGGTGTCCCAGAATTTAACCTTCGCGTCCTGGCCGCCGGTGGCGAGGAGGGGTTGCGAGGGGTGCCAGGCGAGGCAGTTGGCACCGTCGTCGTGGCCGGGCAGATCAACGCGCGCGCCGTCGGTGGCGGCGAAGAGGGAGACGGGGCCGGAGGACGCGGCGGCGGCGAGACGGGAGCCGTCGGCGGACCAGCCGAGGTCGATCACGTAGTCGTCGAGCTGCGCGGCCCAGTGCTTGGTGAGTTGCATGGACGATGGGCTCAGGCGAGGCAGGCTTTGAAACCTTCGGTCAGGGCGGCGCGGTCGAGGTTTTTGCCGATGAAGACGAGGGTGTTGGTGCGCGGAGCAGTGCCCCAGGGTTTATCGAATTTGGCATCGAAGAGCATGTGGACGCCTTGGAAGACGAGGCGGTTGGGCGAGCCTTTCACGCTGAGCACGCCTTTCATGCGGTAGATGTCGTTGCCCTTGGTTTTGAGGAGCTGGTCGATCCAGACGTTGAGGCGTTTGCCGTCGAGGTCGCCGGGGGTGCTGATGCCGACGCTGGAAACGTCGTCGTCGTGCGAATGGCTGTGCGCGTAGTCTTCCTGCCACGACGGGCG
>JAHFTG010000447.1 GCA_023269455.1 Opitutaceae bacterium
GTGAATTTTTCGCGCGGATAGTCCGCGTGCTGCGCGGCAAATTTCCCCAGTTCGGTCTCCAGAAACACGAGGCACGCCGCATCCTCTAGTGCCTGCGTGCCGGGGTTCGTTTTGAGGCCGGTCTTGGAAACCCAGATCGCCACTTCGTCGGCGTCGGCTAGCGGCAGGCCGGCGGCGAGGAGCAGCTCTCTCGCGCGTGCGGCCTGCTGACCGTAGAGCGATTTTCGCCACGCGAGGTAGCCGACTTTGCCGTCGGGAAATGTCGCGCGTGGCACACTCCAGCGTTCGAGGTGCTGGCAGCGCGCGGCCAGCCGCAGCAGCGGTGGCGCGGTGGGGTCGAGCCGCGCGATCCATTTTTCCATGCCGTCGGCGTAGGCCAGCTCGGCCGCGAGTCCGTCGGCGGCGCGCACCGGGTCGGCGGCGTGGGCAGCGTCAATCAGCGCACGAGCACGGGCGTGGGTCTCGTCGGTCATGGGGGCAGTCCAGCCGGCCGCCCGCCGGCGCGCAAGTGCGCGGCACGGCCCCTCCGCCGTGCTGGCGGACGGCTGGTTGCCCGGGCGCAGGTGGCCCGGTGGGGTAGGGAAGGGCGGTGCCGACATGGACCGGACACCCCAGTTGCGCTAGGCGTTAGCCGCTTTCCCCTTGCGCCGGGGAGCGCGCTTCGCCAAGCAGGCTCTTCGCCTTTTCCGGCGGAACTTTTTTCTTCCTCCCCTTTCTTACGCCCCCGTTCCTCCGCCAGCCTTCCCGCCATGATTGAAGTCAAAAGTCTTGTCAAAAATTTCGGCCCCAAGCGCGCCGTGGACGGCGTGAGCTTCACCGTCCGCCGCGGCGACATCCTCGGCTTCCTCGGCCCCAACGGCGCCGGCAAGTCCACCACGATGAAGATGATCACGGGCTTCCTCCGTCCCGACGCCGGAACCGCCACCGTGGACGGCGTGGATGTGACCGCCGACCCCGTGGCCGTGAAGCGCAAGCTCGGCTACCTGCCCGAGAGCGCGCCGGCCTACGGTGAGATGACGGTGGGCGAGTTTCTGGGCTTCATCGCCGAGGTGCGCGGTTTCCGCACCAAGGACGCGAAACGCGCCCAGGTCGAGCGCGCCCTCGCCCTCACCCACCTCGCGCCGGTGCGCGGCCAGACCATCGAGACGCTCTCCAAAGGCTTCAAGCAGCGTGTGGGTCTTGCCCAGGCGCTCCTCCACGACCCACCCGCGCTCATCCTCGACGAGCCGACCGACGGCCTCGATCCCAACCAGAAGAACGAGGTCCGCACGCTCATCAAAAGCATGGCCGCCGACAAGGCCGTCATCCTCTCCACTCACATTCTGGAGGAGGTTGAGGCCATTTGCACACGCGTCATCATTCTCTCGCAGGGCAAGCTCGTGGTGGACGAGACGCCCGACCGCTTCCGTCTGCGCCAACCCGGCGCGCGGCTCGACGAAATCTTCCGCAACCTCACGCGCGGCGACATCTGAGCCGTTGTTTCCGATTTTCGACCTTCAGACCTTAGACCTTTCGACTTCAGTCCGCCTTCCTCCCATGAACCAAGTCTGCCCGATCTTCCGCCGCGAGTTCTTCGGCTATTTCCGCGCGCCGGTCGCCTATGTGTTCCTCATCGTATTTCTCGTGGCGTCGGTGTTCCTCACGTTTTTCGTGAGCAAGTTCTACGAGAGCAACGCCGCCACGCTCGTGGGCTACTTCAACTGGCAGCCGTGGCTGTTCCTGTTCCTCATCCCGGCGGCGGGTATGAGGCTGTGGGCGGAGGAGAAGCGCGCCGGCACCGTCGAACTGCTGTTCACGCTGCCGATCACGACGTTGGAGGCGGTGCTGGGGAAATTTTTCGCCGCGTGGGCGTTTCTTTCGCTGGCGGTGCTGATGAGCTTTCCGCTAGTGCTCACACTCGGCTATTTTGGCAACTCCGACTGGGGCGCGGTGTTCACCGGCTACCTCGGCAGCATCCTGATGGCGGGAGCCTATCTGGGCGTATGCTCGCTCACCTCGGCGCTGACGAAAAACCAAGTCATCAGCTTTGTTGTGAGCCTGCTCGTGTGCCTCGTGCTGGTGTTCCTCGGGTGGAACCTTTTCAGCGACTTCGCCGCCGCCTACCTGCCGGCGAGCCTCGTGGAGTTTGTGGCCAACTTCGGCTTCAAGACCCACTTCGACCCCTTCCTCAAGGGCGTGGCCGAGCTGAAGGACGTGGTGTATTTCCTCTCGTTCATTGGCTTCACCGTCTTCCTCAACGTGCTCGCGCTCGAGCGTTGAGCCCACTCGTCCGATCCCTGCGCCTTTGCCCCTTCGCGTCTTTGCGTTAAAACTCTTTCCCTCCCGCCTA
>JAHFTG010000385.1 GCA_023269455.1 Opitutaceae bacterium
ACGTAGCGTGCGGGGATCTCCGCCGAGCGGAGCACGGCGATCATCACCTGGGCGAAATCCTGGCAGACGCCGGTGCGCTGCTTGAGGGCGGTCGTCACCGGCGTGTCGATCTCGGTGGAGCCGGGCACGTAGCGGAAATTGGTTTTGATCCACGTGTTCAAACGCAGGAGGGCCATGCCAACCGGGTCGCCGGGCTTGAAGAGCTGGTTGGCGAGGGTGTTGACCTCCGGTCCCATCGGAATCGCTTCGGAGGGCATGAGGAATTCGAAGAGCTTGAGGCGTTCGCTGCGGTAAAGCTGGCGCGCCTCGGACACGCTGATGTCGAGCGCGGCCTGAGGCGGCGCATACGGCATCGTTTCCACTTCGGACTGGCTTTCGAGGATGAGTTCGCGGTGGCGTTTCACGATGGAGAATGTCTCCACGCTGTTGCCGTAGTAGTCGGTGTAGGTGTGAACGTTGGCGCCCGGCGTGGTGACGAGCTGGCGATTGAGCAACTGCTGGCGTTCGTCGTTGGCCGGAGTCAGGCGCGCCTCCATGAAGGACTCGGACGCGGCGCCGGCGTAACGGTAAAGGGTTTTGTGAGTGATACGGAAACGCATGCGACGCGGAACCTTCGCTAGTCCCGGGCCAACCGACAAGCTTTTGGGTGAACGGATGTCCGCGTAAAATGAGTTGCCGAGGGGCGCGGGGCTGCGCAGACCCTTTCTTTCCTTCTTTCTCATGAGTCTCGCCGCTCCCACGTCCCTGTCAGTCAACGGCGCCGCGTTTTCCGTCGGCATCGTAGCTTCGCGGTTTAATGAAGCGATGGTGGACGTGCTCCTGTCGCGGGTGATCGCGGGCCTCAGGGCGGCCGGAGTAAAGGAGCGCAAGATCACGGTCGTGCGCGTGCCCGGGGCCCATGAAGTTCCCTGGGCGGTGCAGGCGCTCGCGTTGCGCGGCCGCCCCGATGTTTTGATCGGTCTGGGCGTCCTCATCGGCGGCGACACCAACCACCACGAGATGGTGGGCGACAGTGTTTCCCATGCGCTCCAGCGCGTGTCGCTCAATACGCGCCGGCCGGTGATCAACGGCGTGATCGTGGCCAACACGCTGGCGCAGGCCGAGGCGCGCACGCGCGGCAAGATTGACCGCGGGGCGGAGTTTGCCGCCGCCGCCCTCGAGATGGCCGCCCTCAAGAAATCCCTTTCCAAATGAGCAACAACAAAGCCTTGTTTGCCCAGCGCCGTGACGGTCGCGTGGCCGCCCTGCAATTTCTCTTCGCCTGGAGCATCAACGTGCCAAAGGATCTCTCCGAGGATCTGCGCACGTTTTTCGAGACGCAGGAAAAGCCGCGCGACCACTACTCGTTCGGCGAGGAGATCATCGACGGCGTGATCAAAAACATCGCCGAGATCGACGGTCGCATCCGCGGGCTGGCGCACAACTGGGAGTTCGACCGCATCGCCAAGATCGACCTGGCGATCCTGCACGTGGCGATCTACGAGATGATGTATCGCAAGGACATCCCGCCGGTCGTGTCGATCAACGAGGCGATTGATTTGTCGAAGCAGTTTTCCAACGCCGATTCCAAGCGTTTCATCAACGGCATCCTCGACCGCTTGAAGGACCAGCTCGGCCGCGACGCCCGCAAGGTGGAGAAGGCGGAGTAGGTTGAAGAAGTAGCGAGTAGCGGGTAGTGAGTAGCGAGCATGATGGTTTGCTTGGCTTCTACTCACTACCCGCTACTCACTACCCGCTACTTTTCAGATGTTCGGTCTCTTTAAAAAATTTAAGGACGGGTTTGCCAAGACGGTCGCCGCGATCAGCGCGAAGACCAGCGGGCTGTTCGGCGGGCGCGCCATCGATGCGTCTTCGCTGGAGACGCTCGAAGAGGCGCTCTACACCGCCGACTTCGGGGTCGCCACGACCGAGGAGATTCTCTCCGAGATCAAGGATGCCTGCAAAAAGGACAAGGAGCTGCGCGGCCAGCAGGCGGCGGCCATCGGCTCCGCCGTGCTTCGCCGCGTGCTGGCCGGGAGCGAACGCGAACTTATGCCTGCGGCTTCGGGGCCGACGGTCATCGTGATGATCGGCGTCAATGGCTCCGGGAAAACCACGACGTCGGCCAAGCTTGGCTGGTTGCTCAAACAGGATGGAAAATCCGTGATGCTGGCGGCGTGTGATACGTTTCGCGCGGCGGCGGTCGAGCAGTTGAAGGCATGGGCGACGCGTCTTGATCTGCCTATCGTCGCGAGCCACACGGGCGCAGACGCGGCGGCGGTGGCGTTCGATGCCTGGCAGGCGGCCAAGGCGCGCGGGTGCGATTATCTGATCGTGGATAC
>JAHFTG010000386.1 GCA_023269455.1 Opitutaceae bacterium
CCGGCTTCAGGTGATGCCAGTGCCGTTTGTAGCGGCCTGGGGCGTGTTAACACTAATGCGCAATGCGTCAACAATCAGAGCAAACAGGACAAAAGCGGCGAACATGATGTCGAGTTTGTCATAGCGGGAGAAGACACGGCGGAAGCCCTTTAGCCGCCGGAAGAGCCGTTCGACTTCGTTACGGCGGCGATAGGCGAAGCGGTCATATTCCCAAGGATTGAGGCGGTTTGGATTGGGCGGGACGACAGGGATGTAGCCGAGCTGCTCGGCGAGCTGGCGGGTCTCGTCGCCCTCGTAGGCGCGATCCATGGCGAGACGGCATCCGGCGGGGGCGCGTCCACCGGCCCGCAACAGCTCGCGGCCCTCGGGCGCATCCCCAGCCTGGCCCGAGGACAGCTTGAAATTCAGGGCGCACCGAGCATGCGCGGCAACCAGATGAATCTTGGTGGTGCAGCCGCCCCTAGGCCGTGTTTTTGAAATAACGGTCAGTGCTTGAGCCAAACAAGGATGCAGGCGAGGGAAACCATGGCGGCGAAGGTGACGTGGAGTTTTTCGTAGCGGGTGGCGATGCGGCGGTAAGATTTGAGGCGGGAGAAGAGGTTTTCGATCCGGTGGCGTTCGCGATAGAGATGCTCGTCAAAGGCGGGTTTTTGAGATCTACCTGGATGCAAGGCTATGACGGCGATGCCGCCGAGTTGGTTCACATAAGCGCGGATGGCGTCGCTGTCGTAGCCCGTGTCCATGATGGCGAATGAGTTTCTTTGCAGATGAGCCTTCAGCAGCGGCTTGCACTGATCGAAGTCGGAAACATTTGCTCCGGTGAGGATGAAGCCGAGGGGATAGCCCAAGGCATCGCAGGCCATGTGGATTTTCGTCGAAAGACTGGCCTTGGAGCGGCCCATTGCCTGGGCCAGCTGGCCGCCGGCTGGTCCTGCAGCGTGCTGATGGACCCGCGAGCTGGTGCTGTCGATCATCAGGTATTCGTCATCCCTTTTTTGCCTGGAGATCCCGGCCAAGACCGCCGACCACAGGCCGTTGCGAGTCCAACGACGAAATGCCGAGTAACAGCTTTCCCACGGGCCAAAACCGCCCGGAATATCCCTCCAAGGCGCTCCCGTTCGCATAATCCACAAGATCGCCTCCACCCGCAGGCGCTGTCCCGTGCATTTACACCCGCGCCGCCGCGGACCACTCAGGCTGAGCCGGTGGTCGTTAATTTTTTTAGCCCGTCCCAGTGTCGATCACTCAGGACGAACCTTATATGTTGGTTCACAAAATGATACGAACCCATAATCCGCCGCAGTTCAAGCAATAAAGTATCTAATAATCAAATACTTATGGACTCCATGCGGAACGATTTATTTCGAAAACACGGCCTAGAGCAGTCGGCTAAAAAAGTTTTAGAGGGGAGGAGTTTTTTGCCGATTGCCGTTTAAGAGGGACGCAGAGTTTCTGAAGCGATGTAGTGCCGAACAGCCCGTTGAGGACCGGTTGGGTTTCTGCGATACTGTCGGGCGTGTTCCTGAGGCGTAAGACCAAGTCGGCGCGTGGCGTCGGTTACAGTTACTGGCACTTGTGCCGGACGGTGCGCACCTGCACGCGGCCCGCGCCAGCAAGTGGTCGCTTCGCTTGGGCAAACTCGATCAGGCCGGAGCAGGAGGGTTTGCGCGGGGGCTGGGATGACTTGCCCGCGTTGCTGCGCGGGCGAGACGCCGCCGTTCCACCCGGTCACCGAGCCACTGCCCGGCTTCGCCGCGCCGGGTGTTGCCGATCCGGCGGCGCGTTGGGAGCCAGCCGATCTGCGGGCGTTGCGAGTGGAGTGCAGTCGCGACTTCGGCGAGTATTACCTCGAGCTCTCGCTTTGGCACCGGCTCGGCCTAGATTCGCTGCTCGCCGAACGGCTCCCCTCCGGTCGCGAGTCGGTCGGGTGGGCGCACACCGCCGCCTTGCTCACGGTCGCTCGGTTTTACGCGCAACCTTCCGAACTCGGCGTGGCCGAGCATTGGTATTACCCTAAAACCGGCGATGTGAGTTCCGTCCGACGGGGAGACTACGGTCGGACAAGGGTGAGGGAGACTGTTTGAGGCACTGATCGGGCAGGGTGATCAGCATAACGCGGGCGTTGGCGGTGGCTCCGGGCCGCTGGAGGGGAGGTTTTCCTCCAATAGGCGTTTGACGATTTGGGTCCATCGTTGCGGCGCGGTCCACTGCTGCGCATTACTCAACAATGTCTGCAACCACTTGGCCGTCTCTTCGATAATCGCCTGGAGTCGGGGTGCCTCGGCGTGGCTCAGGCGCACGTCCAGGCGGCGTTG
>JAHFTG010000097.1 GCA_023269455.1 Opitutaceae bacterium
TCAGCGGGAGGGTGCTTCGCTGTTCATCGAGGCAGCGGATCCGCCACGAAGTAAAACGGCTTGCCGCGTGAGTCGGGGCGCCAGCCGGCGTCGATGGCTTTCGCGGTCTGCGCTTGGATTCTAATTCCCAGTTGCACGGGGGAGGCGGGGCGTTTCGGCGGATAGTCTCGCGCATCAAATTCAATCACGAGTTCACGCGTGTTTTCCCCCGCCAAGCACACGCGCGCGGAGATCCCGCGGACGTGTGTGTTCACGGAGACTTCTCCACCGTAAAGTTTGACGCTCCATTTGAATTTATCCGATCCCAACTGAAATTGTCCTGACGAATCGAGTCGCGACATGGCCTTGGCGTAAGCTACGCCCGCTGGACGACAATCCTGAAGCCACGTGCGTAAGCCGAAGATCCCCGAAAAGGGCCGAGCCATAAGGCGATACGCAATCTGCCGACGTGTTTACGCCGAGCGGGGGTTGCGGGGGGCGGCAGGGCAGGATCTGCAACGGTCTTTCGGGCGAGCTTACGTTCAGGCTTTTTGAGGAGTTGGTATAGGAGGACGACGAGCTTCCGTATCAAATCGGTGAGGGCTAGTTCATTAGGCTTACCGGCGGCGACAATGACGATGCCTCCCCCAGCTTTCGTAAAGGCCACAAATCATTCCTCAAGTTCGAGTGAACTTAGCCGAAGTAGATGCCATCCCCCTATTATCCAATGTTTACCCGTTCATTAAAAAATATTTTCGTCGCTGGCTGTTTACTGACACCGCTTTTTTCGCACGCCGAAGCCATCAAGGTCGGCATGGTTGAATGGATCGCCTACGCCCCCCTTCATGTCGCCGCAGAAAAGGGTATCTGGAAGGAGCTGGGCGTCGAGGTAGCGGTCCAAAACTACTCCAGCAACCAAGACCTGAATTCGGCGCTCGAAAGCGGTCGCATCGACATCGCCCTCGACATGCTGGGAAGCTGGGTCGGCCTGCGTCAGCAGGGCAAACCCATCGTCATCCTCGGCCAGACCGACTGGTCGAACGGCGGCGATAAAGTGATCGCGAAGAAAGGCTACGATTTGAAGAAGCTCAAGGGCAGCTCCGTCGGCGTTTACCTGAACCAGCCGTCCGTGACCTATTTCCTCGACCAGTATTTGCGGACCGCGGGCCTGGGCATTCAGGACGTGCGAATCGTCGAGCTCGATCCGCAGCCGATGACCGACAACTTCATCGCGGGACGCATGAATCTCATCGTCAACTACGACCCCGAAGCGATCCGGGCCGAGCGCGAGGGCAACGGCAGCGTCGTCGCGACCAGCGCCAGCTATCCCGGCGTCATACCGGAAGGTTTCGCCACCACGACCCGCTATGTGCAACACGTCCCCCAAGACACCTTGGTAAACTTCTTCCGCGGCTGGTATCGGGCGGTCAAATGGACGGACAACCCCGCCAACTGGGCCGCCTATCAAACGATTTTGAAGGGAAAAGTGTTCAGCAACGGCAGCACCCTGTCGGAAGCGGATCTGGCCGAAATGCGACACAGCGTGAAAGTGTTCGGTGCCGATAGCAGCGAACGTCTGCATGGCGCCCATGGCGAGGTCGCGGAATATCTGAAGCGCCTCGAGGTCTTCCTGAAAGATGTCGGCGAGCTTCATGAGCCCGTGGATGCCTCCACGCTATTGGCCGTCAACGCGATCTCGAAGGCGGCCGCCTTGGAGAAATAATCCCCGCATTTCTCCCTCCATCATGCGCACGCTTCGCGCACGTCTCCTCGCCAGCTTCGCTTTCGTCGCCTTGCTCGGCGTAGCCTGCGCCAGCCTGTCTCTTTACCTGGCCATCGGCAGCATGCGCACCATGGCGGCTGCCGGAGAAGCCGGCCGCGCCAAGCTCAATTCACAGCAAGATCTGCTGGCCTCCGTTCAGCAGATGCGGATCGAAACCTACAGTTTGGCCAACGTCAGGAAGCCGGACGAGATGGACCTCCATCGGGATAAAATCGCGAAGCTGGAGGAGGCGATCTCCGTGCATCCCGCACTCGCCGACATCCCGGACGGGACGAAGCTGTTCGCCGAGATCGTCGCTCAAAACAAGGACGTCGTCGGCATGCTCTACGACTTCCAAACCAAGGCGGCGTCCAGCCTCCTCAGCGGCGAGTCCTTGGCCAAGTTCCAAGAGTTGGTGGACCGCATCCGTGGACGCGTGACGGACGCCACCCGCGAAAGTGTCACCAGCGACAGCCGCGCCCTGGAGCGCACTTTGATGCTTTGCGCCGGAATCCTCGTGGCGGGCGCGCTGGCGATTTTGCCCATCGCGCTCGTGAACACGCGCAGGGTCGCGGGACCGCTGGGCAAGGCGGCTTCATCCATGACCCTGAGCAGCGAAGGCATGGCACTCGCGGCGGCGCAAGTGTCGGGCACCAGCCAGACACTTGCTCAGGATGCCTGCCAGCAGGCGGTATCGCTGGAAGAGACAAACGCCTCGCTGCTGGAGATAACCGCCGTGACCAAGCACAACGCGGAAGCCTCGCAACGCGCACGCGTCCTTTCATCGCAAACCAAGATCGAGGCCGACGAAAGCATGGCGGGCATGCAAGAGATGACTATCGCGATGCAGGAGATCCTGGCCTCTTCAACCGATATCGCGAAGATCATCAAAACCATCGACGAAATCGCCTTCCAAACCAACGTGCTCGCGCTGAATGCCGCAGTGGAGGCGGCGCGGGCCGGGGAAGCCGGCGCCGGTTTTGCGGTCGTCGCCGACGAAGTCCGGGCGCTGGCTCAGCGTTCGGCCCAGGCCGCCAGAGACACCTCCGGCAAAATTGCCGCAGCCACCGACACCAGCCGACGCGGCAACCACATCTCGGAACGCGTGGCCGATAAACTGGGGCAGATCGTCGAACGTCTCCGCGAGATGGACACCTTGGTCTCCGACGTGTCCTCCGCCTGCTGCGAACAAGAGACGAGACTGGGGCAGGTGAGCACTTCGCTTCAGAACATCGAGCAGATCACCCAACGGGTGGCGGCCTCGGCCGAGGAAAGCGCGGCCTCGGCGCAAGAAATGAACGCCCAGTCGGACAAGACGAAGGCGGCCGCGAAGGAGTTGTCGGCCTTGGTCGGATCGGCATAGAGCGCCTAGGCGCTGTCTTCAAAATAATCCGATACTCTGCTTACGCCCTGCGGGTGAGAGGGAAACCAAGCTGGGCCGGCGTTGCCCTCGGCGGCACGGGCCGCTGGCCCTCCTCCGCCTCGGTCGCCTTGGCCGAGCATCCTTTCTCCCTCACGCTGGCTCGGTCTATTTACCAGACACACCCTTAAGGGGGACGGGTTCACGCGTGTTTTCTTCCGCAGAGCGGCGTGGCGGCGATCACGCGCAAATCGCGCGACGCTTAGATTTCTCTCGCCGCGGGAGGAGGGCACCACCTTCATTTAGTCCGGGTTTATCGCTAAATCTAGGTGGTGAGCCTCCCCCATCCCCCATGTCCACCGCCCCTTCCTCCCTTTCCTCATCCGAAGCCGACGCGACCCCGCGTGAAGATCGCGTGCCGCGCCTCCAGAAATTTGGCTACGGGCTCGGCAGCGTTCACGATATGTGGGGCCACTGGCTCTACACGGCTCTGGTCTTCCAGGTTTTCAACATTTACCTGCACGTTTCGCCGGCGTGGATTTCACGCGCGCTGCTTTGCAAACTGGTTTTTGAAGCGGTGTGGGATTCGGTCTTCGGCTGGTGGTCCGACAACACCCGCACGCGGTTTGGCCGGCGACGTCCGTTCATTCTGGTCGGTGCAATCCTCTCCGGGTTGATGTTGCCGATGATGTTCATGGTGCAAAACGACTGGTCGCAGATTCACTATTTCTGGTTCATGGTCGGCTCCATGGCGCTGCTCGTGCCGATCATGAGCTGTTTCTACATGCCGTTTCAAAGCCTCGGCTTCGAACTGACCCCGTCCTACACCGAGCGCACCACGATTTTCGCGTGGCGTAGCGCGATGCAGAAGGTGCCGGAGGTGGCGATGTTTGCCGCCGCCGCCTTCACCACCGCTGGCGTCTGGGTCGGCGCCACCTGGACCAATGTCCCCGAGCGACTCTCAGATTTGGCCGGTCAGACCATTCACTGGTTCATCGATGTGGCGGCAGGCATCTTCACTTTGGATTTTCCGCGTCTCGGCGTGTTGGCGAAGACGCTCTTCGGCTGGACTCAAGGCGCGACCGGCGCGAAGCCCGACATTCTGCTCGGAGCGCAGGTTTACACGATCATCCTCGGTTCCATCATGGTGGTCGCCGGGGTCGTCGTGTTTCTCCTCACTCGTGAGCGGTATTACGACAAGCTCGTCGTGGAGCAGCATCAGGGAAAAATTTCCATCAAAGCCACCTTGGGGCAGGCGCTTGCGTGCCGCCCCTTCCGGGTCAATCTCTTCATGGCCCTGGCGTATGGCATCGGCACCAGCATGGTCGGCGCCCTCGGCTACTACGCCACGGTTTACTTTGTCTGCAAAGGCGACGTGGCGGCGGGAGCCACGTGGAATTTCTGGATGGGCCTCACCGGCATGGCCCTCGGGCTGGCCGGCATTCCGGTTTACTCCTTTGTGGCGCGCAAGCTCGGCAAGAAACTCGGCATGATTCTGGTGCAGGTGTGTGCCATCGGCGGATTCATCGCCACCTGGTGGCTCTACACCCCGAGCATCCAGTGGCTCCAGGTCGTATCCTGCGGTCTGACCGCGTTCACCGGCTCGGGTTTTTGGATGCTCTACGGCTCGATGACCGCCGATGTGATCGATTACGACGAGTTGGAAAGTGGCAAACGCCGCGAAGGCGCTTTTGCCGCCTGCGGTTCCTGGACCATGAAGGTCGGCATCGCCTTGGGCAGTTGGGCCTCCGGCGAAATCCTGCAACGGACCGGTTTCGACGCCGCCCTCGGTGGCAATCAGACCGCGCATGCCATTTTCATGATCCGCATCTTGCTCGCTTCAATTCCGGTCATCGGTCTCGTCGTCGCCTTGATGTTCCTCATCCGGTTTCCGCTCACGCAGCAAAAAATGGCCGAGATCCGCCAGAAACTCGAAGCCCGCCGCGGCACGGTGTAGCCGCTACGCCTGCCGTCGCCCACCGGTCGGTGCCACTGTTTGATCGTTGAACTTTCAGCCTGCTGGTTACGTGTCAGCGGTTCCGCCCTATGCGCCTTGGCGTCTTTACGTTTAATCTGTCAGGACTTGGCCGTTAGTTCCGCCATTGTGTCCGGAATTTAACCCTTATGCCGATTGCGGCCAGGAGGGCTGGGAATTCGCTGGATGGCATGAACACTGCAACCGCTCACGTTCCTGCTCAGATCGCAGCGCATAGCCCCGCGATCTCACTCAAAAATCTCCCGATCAATCTCTTTGCGTCCGTGATGGGAATCTCGGGACTGGCGCTCGCCTGGCGGTTGGCGGCGCATGAGTTCCACGCCGCACTCTGGATTTCCCACGGTATCGGCATCGTTGCCGTGGGGGTATTCGCCCTTCTGAGCCTCGCCTATCTGGGCAAAATCCTGAAGCACCCGGAAGCGGTCAAAAACGAGTTCAACCATCCCATCGCGGGCAATTTCTTCGGCACGTTCAACATCGCCCTGATGCTGCTCTCCGCCGTGATCGCGCCTTTCAGCCTACCCGCGTCCGAAGGGGTTTGGACGCTGGGTTCGCTGGGCGCGCTCGTGCTGGCGGTCATCAGTATCGGCCGTCTGCTCAAGGGGCAGGTGGATTCCGGTCATGCGCTGCCGGCGTGGTTGATTCCCGGGGTCGCCGCGCTCGATATCCCGGCTACGGGCGCCGCGATGCCGATGGCTTGGGCGCGTGAACTGAACCTCTTCGCCCTCGCGATCGGCACGATCGTGGGGCTGGTTTTTTTCACGATGATCTTGTCCCGGTTGATCCACCATCAGGAGAAACTGGCGGGCGGCCTGACGCCCTCGCTGATGATTCTCATCGGCCCGTTCGCCGTGGGATTTCTCGCCTACACAAACTTCACGGGGCGGATCGACGGGTTTGCCGCGATACTGTTCTACTTCGGGCTGTTTCTTTTCCTGGTCCTGGTTGGCAAGGTCTTCCGGCGGGGTATTCCGTTCGCGGCCGGGTGGTGGGCGGTCGGATTCCCGCTGGCCGCGCTGGCCATCGCCGCCCTCAAGTATGCCGCGGCGGTGCAACTCTGGCCGCTGGTCTGGCTGGCGGTTGCCCTGCTGGCTTTTCTCTCCATGGTGATCGCCGTGCTTTTCTACCGAACACTGCGCGTCATTCTGGACGGGTCACTGCTGCGTGCGTGATCGCCTCAACCGACAACCCGTCATGCCCAAGGTCGCCGCTCCCGTCCCGCCTGCCAGTGGTTCCGCCCCGAAGATCCGGAGGATCGCCATCCTGTCGGTTCCCAGCGTGCAGATGATGAATGTGACGGGGCCGATGGATGTGTTTTTCGAGGCGAACAAGCAGAGCGGCGATGCGCCCAAATATGTCGTGGAGATCGTCGGGTTGAACGCCGATCCGATCACGGCTTTGAACGGCACCCGGTTCATGCCCGATGCGACGATCCACACCGCGTTGGGCGAGTATGACACCGTGCTGGTGGCGGGCAGTCCGGGAATCCGTGACTACGAGGAGAACAAGGAGTTGATCGAGTGGCTGATGGATCGTTCCCGCCGGGCAAAGCGCGTGGGGGCGACCTGCACCGGGGCGTTTCTGCTCGCGCATGCGGGCTTGCTGGATGGGCGGCGGGCGACCACGCATTGTAACTCGACGGCCCGCATGGCGCGCACGTTTCCGGCGATCACGGTGGATCCGAGTCCTGTGTTCGTGAAGGACGGAAGTGTTTACACGACGGCCGGAGTCACCGCCAGCATGGACCTCGCGCTGGCACTGGTGGAAGAAGATCACGGGCGCAAAGTCGCGCTGCGGATCGCCAAGGCGCTGATTTTATTTATCAAACGTCCGGGTGGGCAGGCCCAGTTCAGTATGCAACTGGCGGCGCAGATTTCGGACAACGGCCCCATCAGCGACTCGCAGGAATGGATACTGAACCACGTGGACGGGGATCTGTCGGCGCCGGCCTTGGCGAAGAGAGTGGGGATGAGTGTGCGGAACTTCGCCCGGTTGTTCAAACGAGAGACACAACTGACGCCGGGCGACTATGTGGAAGCCGCCCGCGTCGAGGCCGCCAGACGGATGATGGAGGAGGGGCACGCCTCGCTGAAAGAGGTTGCCCGCAAATGCGGGTTTTCCGATCAAGGCGGACTCAGGAGGGCCTTCGTGAGGCGTCTCGATGTGACGCCTGCGGAGTATCGGGAAACGTTCCGCCTTGCCGGGCGATGAGCCTGAAAGAGAGGGCCGAGCTATTGCCGGGCGTCCTCGGCGATATGCGGCCTTGGTGCCGACCTTGGGGCCGTTGGAGATACTCGGCAACAAGAGGCGTTTTACGGAGTATGTGGAGGAGCACGCGCTCGGGCATTGGTGTCCCACGACCTATAAATCAATCGAGGACGCGTTGTTTCCCTGCGTCATCAAGCGCACCGATTTGAATGGGGGACATGGGGTGGAGGTGGCTGCATCGCGGGAGGAGGCCGGGCAACTTTTAGAGAGCGAGCCGTTTGCGGGGCACCCTTGCATCCTTCAGAAGGAGGAGCCTTTCACGGTGGAATATGTGGTCCACTGCGTGTGTCGGCAGGGATGCCTCGTCTGGCATACGGTTTATGCCTTCGATTTTGAAAAACAGCATATCCGAAAGGCCGGCAGCCCTCAGTGCACGTTGCGCCGTGCAACGGCCCCAAGCTCTGTATTGAGGGATTTGGAGGCGCTTCTTTTGCCCTTGGCGTATTCGGGGCCGTGCAATGCCGATTGCACGTGGGATGCCGAGGGTCGCCTGGTGGTTTTTGAAATCAACCCGAGGATGGGGGGGCAGTTTAATGAACCG
>JAHFTG010000387.1 GCA_023269455.1 Opitutaceae bacterium
TTTCCAAGGCATCGAGCTCAGGAATGAGGTAGAACGACTGGAAAACCATCCCGAGAAACTTGGCTCGGCGGTCGGTGCCCGTGGCAGTCGAGCCAGTCCAAAGAACTTCGCCGGAGTCGGGTTGGTCGAGGCCCGCGAGCAGGTGGAGCAGCGTCGATTTGCCGGAGCCGGATTCGCCGCGGATGCTCACGCTTTCGCCGTGCGCCACGGTGAGGGCGACGTCGTTCAGCACTTCCAGCCGACGGTCGCCGCTCAGGTAGGTTTTGCGCAGCGCGCGGGCTTCGAGGATCACGTCACTCATTGCGCAAGGCCTCCACGGGTTTGAGGCGGGCAGCACGCCACGCGGGAATGATGCCGGCCAAGGTCGAGATCACGATGGTGCTCGCGACGATGAGGAAGAGGTCTCCCGGTTGGAGATAGGCGGGGACGTTGCTAAACTGATAAAAACGCACGAGCGCTTCCTGGCTGCCGGTGAGCTTCGTGAAGAGGTGCAAGATGTCGTTGCGCACGTGGAGAAATCCAAAACCAAACGCGAGACCGCACACCGTGCCGCTCACGCCGATGAGCAGTCCTTGGAAACAAAAACACAGCGCGACTTCGCGTGGTTTTCCGCCAAGCGCACCGAGCAGGCCGATCTCACGGGTCTTGCGAACGACGGAAATGAGCAGCGAACTCGTCACCGAAAAGGCCGCCACCACGATGATGAACAGGAGCAGGATGAAGATGAGGTTTTTCTCCAGTTGGAGGACGAAGAGGAAGTCTTCGTTAAGTTCGATCCAGGAGCGCGCTTCGAGGCCGGAAGCGAGCGGAAGGACGGCGTTGATGCGGCGGGCGGCGACGTCGGGGTCGAGGCCGTCGTCAATTTTCACGTCGAAACCATGCACAGCGTTACCGAGGCCGTAGAGGTCCTGCATGCGGCGCAGCGTCACGATCACCGTGCTGCTGTCGAGCTGCTGGTGGCCGATCTCAAAGATGCCCGAAACGGTCAGCTCGCGCGGGAGAAAAACCTCGTCGTTCTTCAGTTTCTCCAACTGGAGCGGGGACGAAATCTGAACCTTGTCGCCCACGCCCGTGCCAATCGAATAGGCGAGCTGAGAACTGAGGATGATCGTATCGTCGTCGAGGTCGTCGAGGGAGCCGTTGCGAATGTAACGGGCGAGCGGGATGACGTCGTTCACGTGCTCCAGATCAATGCCCTGAATCGCGGGGAAGATCGGCTTGCGGTTGTATTCCAGCATGACGACGCCCTCGGCAAACGGCGTCACACCGGTCACGCCCGGAACTTTTTTTACGAGGTCGATGATCGCCTTGGGGTTGTTGACGAGACTCGTTCCGCGAATCTGCACGTCGCCCTGCGTATCGACGATCATGCGCCGAATTTCGTGCCCGAAGCCACCCATGACGCTGATCGAGACGATCAGGAGCGCCACGCCCAGCGCCACACCCAAAACGGAGATCGCCGTGAAGAACGGGAACTTCTTCCCGGTCGGGAAGAGCTGTTTGAGAGCGAGGTAGAGATACCAGGGCATGACGCGCGGCTATGCGTTCAGCTTCCCGGACGCAGCTGCGGATAAAGAATCACGTCGCGGATGCTCTCGGCGCCCGTGAGCAGGATGCAGAGGCGGTCGATGCCGATGCCCATGCCACCGGCGGGCGGCATGCCGTGCTCCAGCGCGAGCAGGAAGTCGTGGTCGATCTTCTGCTGCTCCTCGCCGGCCTGCGCCTCGAACATCGCGCGCTGCACATCGGGGTCGTTTTGCTCCGAATAGGCCGGGGCCACTTCCATGCCGCCGATGATCAACTCGAACACGTCGATAGTCGTGGGATCATCGAGGGTGATCTTGGCGAGCGGGCAGAGTTCCTTGGGCAGATGCGTAACAAAGGTCGGCTGGATCAGCGTCGGCTCGATGAGCTTGCCGAAGATCTCGTTGGTCAGCTCGTAGTCCTGCCACTTCGGATCGGCGTAGAGGCCGAGCTTCTGGAGACCGGCGATCTTCTCTTCCTTACTGCGGCTGAACCACTCGGAGTCGCCGGTCTTTTCGATGATGAGGTCCTTATACTTCACCTCGCGCCACTCGCCGCCGAACTGGATCATCTCGCCGCTGGCGGCGTGCTTGATCTCGGAAACGCCAAGGACGTTTTGGCAGAGGGAACTCAGGAGGTCCTTCACCAGCGTCATCATGCCGCGATAATCGCTGTAGGCCTGATAAACCTCCAGCATGGTGAACTCGGGATTGTGACGGCGGGAGACGCCCTCGTTGCGGAAGTTGCGCCCGATCTCGAATACGCGGTCGTAGCCGCCGACCAGCATG
>JAHFTG010000388.1 GCA_023269455.1 Opitutaceae bacterium
AGAATCATCCCGTTTACTACGCCGGCCCCGCCAAAACCCCGACAGGCTACGCCTCCGGCAGTTTCGGCCCGACGACGGCGGGCCGCATGGACAGCTACGTTGACAGCTTCCAGTCGCTCGGCGGCTCGATGGTGATGCTCGCGAAAGGCAACCGCAGCGTCGCCGTGACCAACGCCTGCAAAAAACACGGCGGCTTCTACCTCGGCAGCATCGGCGGCCCCGCTGCGATCCTCGCCAAGGAAAACATCAAGCACGTCGAAGTCCTCGAATACCCCGAGCTAGGCATGGAAGCCGTGTGGAAAATCGACGTGGTGGACTTCCCCGCGTTCATCCTCGTGGACGACAAGGGCAACGACTTCTTCGTCAACGGCTGCGGCGCCTGCCTCCCCGGCGGCATCCCCGCCGCCGCCGCAAAAGCAAAAGCCTGAACACGCAGATCGGTTCGGCTCACTCCCCCATCACCGTCACCACCACGCGCCGCGTGTGTGAATGCCTGCGGTGTTCCCACAGGAAAATCCCCTGCCACGTCCCGAGCAGCAGCCGCCCTTCGGCAAACGGCACGCTCTCGCTCGTCCGCGTGAGCGCCATCTTAATGTGACTCGGCATATCGTCCGCCCCTTCCAAGGTGTGCTCGAAATGCGGATCGTTTTCCGGCACGAGGCGGTCGAGCCACGCCTCCAAATCGCGTCGCGCCGTGGGATCGGCGTTTTCCATGATGACGAGCGAGCAACTCGTATGCTGACAAAACACCGTGACTACGCCGCGCTGCAGTCCGCTGCGCGTCACCTCGCGGGCGATCGCCTCGGTGATCTCATGCGTGCCGGCCCCGCGCGACTCGATGGAAAGTGTGGCTTGGTGGATCATGAAGTTAAAATCATCCGCCGCCGGCCAACGCGCTTTCTCCGGGGCGCGTCATGCTCAGCGGCTCGAGCGCCAAGTCCAGCGCCGCCGCATCCATCAGTCCTTTCGCCAGCACGATTTCGCGCAGCGTTTTTCCCGTGGCCAACGCTTCCTTCGCCACCGCCGCCGCGGCGTCGTAGCCGATGTGCGGGTTGAGCGCGGTCACCAGCATGAGCGAACGATCAACCAACTCCCGGCAACGCGCCTCATCCGCCTCGATGCCTTCGACGCAGGCATCGGCAAACTGCCGCGCACCATTCGCCAGCACGTGAATCGATTCGTGCAACGCGTAAGCGATGAGCGGGATCGTGACGTTGAGTTCGAAGTGCCCGTCGCGCCCGCACATCACCACCATCTGCGAAAGTCCCTGCGTGTAGATGCACACCTGCACGAGCATCTCGCTCATCACCGGATTCACTTTTCCCGGCATGATTGACGAGCCGGGCTGCGTCGCGGGCAGGCGGATCTCCCCGAGCCCGCTGCGCGGCCCCGAACCGAGCAGGCGGATGTCGTTGGCGATTTTGGTGAGGCTCGTCGCGATGGTCGCAAGCTGGCCCGCCACTTCGACTGCATCATCGCGCGCGCCCTGCGCCTCGAAGTGGTTGAGCGCCTCGATAAACTGAAGCCCCGTCTCGCCATTCAGGATACGGATAACTTTCTCCGCGAACTCCGGATGGCAGTTGATGCCCGTGCCCACGGCGGTGCCGCCAACCGCGAGTTCGCGCAGCGCGGCGATGGCGCGGTCGGTGCGCTCGATCGCCTTCGCCGCCTGCGCGGCATAGCCGGAAAACTCCTGCCCCAACGTGAGCGGCGTCGCGTCCATCAAATGCGTGCGCCCGATTTTCACGATGGGCGCAAACGCCTGCGCCTTCGCCGCCAGCGCCGCTTCGAGATGCGCGAGCGCGGGCCGGAGCTCATTTTTCAAGGCGAGCGCCACGCTCACGTGCAGCGCGGTGGGGATGATGTCGTTGGACGACTGCCCGAGATTCACGTCGTCGTTGGGATGAACGGGTTTTTTTGAACCAACGGGTTCGCCAGCGAGCCGACTCACGCGGTTGGCGATGACCTCGTTGGCATTCATGTTAGTCGAAGTCCCCGAACCAGTCTGAAACACATCCACGGGAAAATGCTCGTTGAGCTTCCCCTCGGCCACCTCGCGTGCGGCTTGTTGGATGAGATGGCTTTTCTCAGGCGACAGTTTGCCAAGCTCCTCGTTGGCACGGGCGCAGGCCATCTTCACGAAGCCGAGGCCGCGAACAAACGCCGCCGGCATCGGACGTCCGCTGATGGGAAAGTTGAGCACCGCGCGCTGCGTGGACGCCCCGTAAAGCGCATCATCCGGCACGGGCATCGCCCCCATCGAATCTTTTTCCGTTCTCATGGCGAAAACGTATCCCCTTACA
>JAHFTG010000389.1 GCA_023269455.1 Opitutaceae bacterium
GCGGGTCCAGACGAGGCGGCCGTCGGTATCGATGTTGATCTTGGTGACGCCGAGCTTGGCGGCGGGGAGGTATTCAGCGGGGTCAACACCGACCGAGCCGTCGATCTTGCCGCCGGCGGCGTTGATGCGGGCGACTTCGTCCTGGGGAACGGAGCTGGAGCCGTGCATGACGAGGGGGAAGCCGGGGCGGAGGGCCTTGATCTTCTCAAGGACGTCGAAGTGGAGGGACTGCTTGCCCTTGAACTTGAAGGCGCCGTGCGAGGTGCCGATGGCGCATGCGAGGGAATCGCAGCCGGTGAGCTTGATGAATTCGTCGGCCTCTTGCGGGTCGGTGAGGGTGGCGTGGCCGTCCTCGACCTTGATGTCTTCTTCGACGCCGCCGAGCATGCCGAGTTCGGCCTCGACGGAGATGCCTTTGGCGTGGGCGCGGTCAACGACGCGCTTGGTGATCTCGACGTTTTTCTCGAACGGATCGTGGGAGGCGTCGATCATGACGGAGCTGAAGAAGCCGGAATCGATGCAGTCGTAGCAGGTGGCCTCGTCACCGTGGTCGAGATGGACGGCGTAGATGGCCTCGGGGAAAATCTCGCCGGCGGAGCGGATGATGGCTTCGAGCATGCGCTTGTCGGTGTAGCTGCGCGCGCCCTTGGAAATCTGGATGATGAAGGGGGCTTTCGAATCAATCGCGCCTTTGAAGAGGCCCATGGCCTGCTCGGCGTTGTTGATGTTGTAGGCGCCGACGGCGTATTTTCCGTAGGCGTGTTTGAAGAGCTGCGCGGTGGTGACGATCATAGGTGGAAGGTGTGAAAACCGTTGGTAAGGCTACCGGTCGCACGAATCGTGCCGCAAGGGTTTTCTCAGCGCAGATTTGGCCAAAGGCGGCGCGGCTTTTACCCGAGCCGGAAAACTTGGCTTCGTGGCGAGGCGATGATGGAACGCTTCGCGCTTTCGAACCGAAATAAAAGCAGGTCAGTTCCCGTTGCCACCACGGTTGCCGCCGCCTCCGGCCCGGAACAGTTGACCGATTTTTTGCTGGGCTTGCTGCTGGGCCTGAAGGTCTTTGAGGGCGCTGACTTGGTCGGGCGTGAGGACGTTTTGAGCCTGCTGAATCACGGCGTCGGTGATGGGGGCGGCATTGCCTCCGCGACCGCCAAACCCACCGCCTCCAAACCCCTGAGGGGCGACGGCAGCACTATTCGTGGTCGTTGGGGTGGCCAAGGCTTGCACCAGAAAATCAGACTGAGCGCTGGTCAACGGAGTCGCGGAATAACTGAGCCGGGTTTCGAGTTGGGAGACGACGGCGCGTTGCGACTGAGTGGCCGAATAATTCTGATATTGCTGGTAGGCGGTGTCGCCCAGTGTGGCTTTGATGCTTTGGTCAACGTCACTCTGCGCGCTGGTGATGAGCTTGTTGATGGCTTCGCGATCGGTGCGGGGATCGAGACCTTGTTCGCGAGCGGTGGCCATGACGTCCATCGCGCTGCTTTGGCGGTCAACCAACAAGTTTTTCAAGGCATCGAGCTGGGTGGGCGAAAGATTAAGCTGCTTGAAGAGACCGGCGTAGCGGTTGTCGAGCTGGGCGCGTTGTTCGATACTCCATGCTTTGGCGAACTCGGGGTTGGCCATCAAGGCGGTCAAGTTTGGGCGGTTGTTGCGTTGCTGGCGGGCCGGGGCGGCGGTGGCATCGTCGGGGCCTGCGGCCGCGGCATCATCGGCGGGTTTGGCAGCGGTTTTATCGGGGGTGGCGCCCGCACTGGATTTGGCGACCACGGCCTTGCGAACGGGCTTGGAGTTGGTGGCGAGGAGTTCGGCTTGCAGGGTTTTGAGCTGCTGATTCTGGCGCCAAGCGAGGGCTCCGGCGGTGGCGGTCGCGAAGGCCAGCAGGATGATGAGGTAGTTTTTGAAGCGGGGGTTCACGGGGACAGAGACGCCCGGGGGCGGCGTGAAGTTTCAGAGGAGACTGAAGTGGGAGCGTGTCAGGGCCAACACACTCCCCCTGTTTATCGAGACGGAAACTCGAACTCGGCTTTTTTCTTGTCCTTCGAGAGCGTGAGGTAGGCGCTGAAGGTCGTGCCGCGTTTGGAGATCAGGCCTTCGATCAGGCCGGTCTTGCCCATCTCGACGAGGCGTTCGATTTCTTCGACGGGAAGTTCTTTGCCGCAGAGGATGCGCTTCAACTCGAACACGGTGCGAGGGCTGCCGTCGGCCTGTGGTTTGACGACCACGAAGGCGTCGGGCGTGAGGTAGAGCTCGCCGTCGTGAAGTTTGCTTTCGCCGAGTTTTTGAGCGGTGGCGAGGTCG
>JAHFTG010000390.1 GCA_023269455.1 Opitutaceae bacterium
AGCCCTCACCATCGCCGACGCCGTCATCCTCGGCGGCCTGCTCGCCGGTTGCCGCGAAGCCCCCGGCGAGATCATGGAGATCAACGGCAAACTCTATAAACAGTATCGGGGCATGGGCTCGCTCACCGCGATGAAAGCCGGCAGCGCCGCCCGCTACGGCCACGACAAGACCGACACCACCCGCAAGCTCACCGCCGAAGGCATCGAAGCCTTGAAAGAAGTCTCCGGCTCCGCCGACGACGTCTTGGCCACGCTCGTCGGCGGCGTGCAAAGCGGCATGGGTTACCTCGGCGCCAAAAACCTCGCCGACCTCCGCGAAAAAGCCCGCTACATCCGCGTCTCCCCCGCCGGCCAGAAAGAAGCCGCCCCCCACGATGTCGTCGAGATCAAGACCCAGGCCAAGGGCTGAGTTGAGACAGGATTAACAGGATGGGATACAGGATACGATCCTTCCGGCCATCCTGCCTTTTATCCTGTCCATCCTGTCCAAAACTTCCGACATGGAAGACCAAGAACTCACCCAGTCGATCATCGGCTGTGCCATGCGTGTCCATAATACGCTTGGCCCGGGCTTCCTTGAATCCGTCTATCACCGCGCTCTCGTCCACGAGCTTACCAAGCTCGGCCTGCCGTAGAAAGCGAGAAACCGCTCAGTGTCACCTACGACGGTATCATTGTAGGCGATTTCTCCGCCGACCTCCTCATAGAGAACCGCGTCCTGATAGAACTAAAAGCCAACCAGTCACTCGTCGCCGCCAACGAAGTCCAGCTCGTCAACTACCTCACCGCGACTGGCATCGACCTTGGACTCCTCCTGAATTTCGGTGCCGAAAGACTCGAATTCAAGCGCAAGACCCGTCTCCTCAAACCTCGGAGTTAAGACAGGATGAACAGGATAGAATACAGGATACGATCCGTTCCGAACATCCTGCCTTTCATCCTGTTCATCCTGTCCAAGATTCCGGCCCGAAAATTCCGCGATTGAACCTCCCCGCTCCGCCCGCTTTGTTCGTCCGTTCGCCATGTCCCTCCTCCCCTTTTCCAGCCAGCTCATCGCAGACGTCGGTATCTCCCTTGGTGATGAGGGCAAAGGCCGCCTGATTCCCGAAGTCGTTCACGAGCTGCGCGACTCCGCCTCCCCCGTCACCGTCGTCCTCAAGGTCAACGGCGGCGCCAACTCCGGCCACACCGCCGCCGGCATCAAGCTCAACCTCCTCCCCTCCGGCGTCGTCGAAAAGGAACTCGCCCACCTCGCCATCGGCGCCGGCGTCGTCGCCGACCCGCGCAAGGTCTGGTGGGAAGCCCAGCCCCTCGAAACGAAAGGTTACCCCGTCCTCGCCCGCCTCCTCATCGACGAGCGCACGATGGTTTCTGATTTCACCCACCGCCTGCTCGATCTCGCCTGGGAAGACTACCGCGAGAAAGTCCTCGCCGAAGAGCCCCGCGGCTCCACCGGTCGCGGCATCACCCCCGCCTACGCCGACGAAGTCGGCCAGTGGCAGATCACCTACGCCGACTTCCTCGGCGGCCCGAATTTCTTCGCCCGCAAACTCGCCCAGCGCGCCGACCGCGCCCTCCGCACCATCCAGCACGTCTGCCGCGTATCGCCCGAGACGTTCTCCGGCTTCTTCGACAAACTCTCCGCCGCCGAACTTCGCGCCAACACCGAGGCCATCGAACTGGGCGTGTTCGATAAATCCGAATTCGATTTCACCGTGTTTCGCGGCACCGAGCCCTTCAGCTTCAACCTCGAAAAACTCACCGCCGTTTACTGGGAGGCCGGCCAACGCCTCGCCAAAAACATCGGCGAAGTCCGCGAGCTCATCCTCCGCGAAGTCCGCGCCGGCCACACCATCATCGGCGAGTTCGGCCAGGCCTACTGGCTCGACAAACGCCACGGCTACTCGCCCAACGTCACCGCCTCGCACACCTTTACGCCCGAGTTCTTCGAGAGCGCCGGCATTCCCGTGCAGGCCATCCACACCTTCGGCGTCGCCAAGGCCTACGACACCAAGGTCGGCACGCACGTTTTCCTCACGCAGATGGACGACGCCCACCCGCTCTCCGTCCTCCTCAAACGCCTCGAATTCGGCACCTCCACCGGACGCCAGCGCATGGTCGGCTGGTATGACGCCGTGGAAAAAGGCGACGCCCTCCGCTACGGCGGCTACCAAGACGCGATGATCAACAAGCTCGACGCCCTCACCCATCGCGGCGAGTGGGCCGGCGACCTCCTCATCTGCACCGCCTACGAGGACGCCTCCGGCAAACGCTACCACCACGTCCCCCGCAACGACGCC
>JAHFTG010000391.1 GCA_023269455.1 Opitutaceae bacterium
TCACTCAACTTACCCATTTCTCGCCCGACCGCGTAAAACAGTGCCAGCACGAACAAAGCCCACGGCAACGTCGGCCTCCACTGCCAAGCGCGCCGCCGTTCGTTCGGCGCGATCACCGCCTGGCCATAATGCGGTGAATAACGTCCCAACCAGCGTTGGCTCGTCGGCAGCAACCATGCGGCCAAAAGCCCGGCCATGATCGGCCGCCATGCACGGGAATTCTTCACAATCGCCACGCTCTTCTCAGGCCAGGACTCCCAGCCGTTAAACCCCGCCATGGATACGTAAATGCCGCGCGTGGCCTTCCACGCCGTCTGCGCCGAACCGTTCGCGCCGAGCTCGAACGCCCCCGCCCGAAACGGCACCCACGCCAGCACCACCGCGAGAAACGTGAGAGGTATGGCCGCTCCGCGCGGCAACACCTTCCAGCCGAACCGTTCACGCACCGCCGCCCAGCCGTGGTTCACGCACAGGTAGAATCCATGCAACAATCCCCACAGGAAAAACGTGACGCCGGCGCCGTGCCAGAGTCCGCCCAGCACCATCGTCACAAGCAGGTTTGTATAGCGGCGCACCGGACCTCGACGATTGCCGCCCAGAGGAAAATAGAGGTATTCGCGCAAAAACCGGGATAACGTCATGTGCCAGCGTCGCCAAAACTCCGTGACCGAAGCAGCCTTGTAGGGAGCATTGAAGTTCAGCGGCAGGCGTATCCCGAAAAAATATGATACCCCAATCGCCATGTCCGAGTAGCCCGAAAAATCGAAGTATATCTGTAAGGTATAACTCAGGGCTGCAGCCCACGCCTCTCCAAACATCAGCGGACGCCCCCCTGTGGCGGCAAAATCAAACAGTGGCGTGGCCGCCCGTGCGAGCGCATCCGCGATCACCACTTTTTTGAACAGACCGATCGCCAATAAAGTTATTCCCACCGCAAAATGCCGGTGACTTGGCCGGGCCTGCCTCGGGTTAAACTGCGGCATCAACTCGGTGTGATGCACGATCGGTCCCGCGATCAGATGCGGGAAAAACGTCACGAACAGCAGGTAATCGTTAAAGTTGTATTCCTTCGTAATGCCCCGATGTGCATCCACCAGATAGGCTATCTGCAAAAACGTAAAAAACGACACCGCCAGCGGCAGCACAAGATGCGGGACGGATTGCGGCCAGCCAGTGGCAGAGTGCATCAACACGGAGAAAAAACCCAGGTATTTATAGTAAAGCAGCAACCCGAGATTGGCCCCCACTCCCAGCGCCATTAGCATAAACCGGCGTCTAGACTGGGCTGTGTTGGAAATTACCTTGCCGCACCAGAAATTGCCCCCGCAAGAGGCAAGAATGAGCAATAAATAAAACGGACTCCACGCCGCTTCCGGATTTGGATTCCACCAAGCGTAGAAAAATAAACTGGCCAGCACAAGCCACCCCATCGCCCACCGCCAGCGAAGCCGTTCCAGCAACCAATAGCCCGCCAGAGTGAGTGGCAGAAAAACCAAAAGAAATATATAGGAATTAAAAAGCATGAACGCTCAGGAAAAAGACAACGTGGCCGGTAATTCATGCCAGAGATGAGCCGGCGAAAGCGGCACGCCCGGCGTCGTTGGGAAAAAAATCAACCGACGGACCGTTCGATAATCTTCTCCCAACCATGCCCCCCACCAACTGAACGAACTATTCGCCACGATTGCATGGTGACAACGCGTCATCAACCAGAGATCAGCCAGTTCATCGGCTTGATTGTGGGCAACATCACTCACTTCGCTGTCCCCGAAATCGAGATTTTTGCGCGGCCATTTCAAATCATCGCCAAAAAGATAAAAACGTGCGTTCGCATGCTCACGCTTCACGGCATCGATCGCAGCCTGATAATAGCCGGAGTCTAGCAGGTGACTATAGCGAACCCGCCGCACGTGAAGAAATACCGATTCCCCCGCAAGCATCACCCGACCTAACTCAAGGTTGCGATCATCCAAAGGCGCAGGAGGCGCAAGTTCGCGCCGAATTACATCAGCTTGATCGTAAAAATAATCTTCGGACTGCCAGTATCCCAAAAGCGTCACCCGCTCCTTGACCGGCTTCAGTGCGGTCAACTGCGTTGCCCCCTGTGAGCGCCTCTCTGCCAAGTAACCCCGCTGGTTACGCGGCAGCAGCCTGCTCAACGCCCGAATCCATTTGTGTCGCGAATGTTTCAATGTCGGAGCCACGCGCCACTCCTCGGGCATAACCTTTGCCTGTATTGGAAAACTGCCCAAGCGGTAGTTACGGCCAAAAAAGTCCGCATCGTAACCGCGCTTG
>JAHFTG010000098.1 GCA_023269455.1 Opitutaceae bacterium
ATAGTCCAACCCATAATCCCTCAGCGGCATCAGCCGCTCCTCTGTTTAACCGCAGCGGCCATTGGCCGTCGCCGCTCCCAGAGAATCGCCCCGTTGGGCGATTCCATTAGTGGTTAAAAACTCCGTCACTCCGACTACAGTTTTAATTAAACTGTCGTTAACGTTAACGCGCCCGCCGCCCCATCAACTCCCACATCAACACCGCCCCCGCCACCGACACGTTGAGCGACTCCACCCGCCCGCTCCCCGGAATCGTCACCAACCGCGAACACGCCGCCGTCACCTCCGGCGAAAGCCCGTGCTCCTCATTGCCCAGCACCAGCGCGAGCGGACGATTCCCCCCGCCCCCCGCCTCCGCCCGCCCGCCCCGCGCCGCCGCGCCCGCCACCTCGTAGCCCGCCTTCACCAACTGCTTCGCCAGCGCCGCCAGATCAGGCACGAGCCACACCGTCACCTGCTCCAGCCCGCCCTCCGACACCCGAAACGCCGCCTCCCCCGGCAACGCCGCCTGCGGATGCGCCGGGATGATGATGTTTTCCACCCCAAAAAACGCTGCCGTGCGCGCGATCGCGCCGAGGTTGTGCGCGTTGCCGATGCGGTCGAGCAGCACCAGCGGCGTGCGCTTCGCCGCCCATTTCCCGATCATCGTCGCATCCGGCGCGCGCAGCTTCGGCGCATCGATCACCGCCACAATCCCGCCATGATGAACACTCCCCGCGATCTTCTCCAACTCCGCCGGTGGCACGCAGCGGTAAACCTTCCGCGCCGCCGCGAGCGCCTTGCAGATCACTCCGATCTTCCGCCCCGTCGCCTCGTCAAAAAACAACCGCTTGATCGACGCCGGCTCCCGCTCGAAACGCGAACGCACCGCCACCAGACCGCACAGATTCAGCTCCCGTGAATGGTCGCTCATGCCCGCACCTCGCCGACCAGGGTGAACTCCTCGCGATCATGATAAAGATGCCGGATGCGCAGGTTCACCGCGCATCGCCCGAACACCGAATCCGCCGCCTGCGACTCACGCAACAACGCCAGCGGATCGACCCGCCCGAATTTCAGATTGATCACGAAGCGGCGGCACCACTTCCCCTCCAGCCACGGCGTGATGAGGTTCGTCATCACATGATGCGGCTCCTCCACGAGATCGCAGAACATCCAGTCAAACACCTCGCCCGCCGCCGGCCTGAACGCGAACGCATCCTCCATGCGGTGCTCGATCTTGTAGTTGTTATACGCCCCGCCCTTCAGCGGCCCGTTGTCCACCGCGACGATCTTCGCCCCGCGTTTCGACGCACTGTAACTCCAGCCGCCCGGCGCCGCGCCCAGATCCACCACCGTCTCCTCAAACCCCGGCTCCCGCCCCAGCACGATGTAGGCCTCCTCGATCTTCAGATAAGAGCGCGAAGGAGCCTGCTCATCATCCGCCATCCGGCGCTGCCCGCCGAAAAACGCCTCCCGCGAAACATAAGCCCGCTTAAAATCCACGAAAAACACATAAAGCCCGCGCAGCCGGGCAACGCCGCGCGGCTTGTCGGCCACCGCCAGTTTGGCGACACGGCTCATGCGCTTCTTCAGGTTTTCCTGCACCATCTTCTCCACGCCCTTCACGCGCCGCCCGAGCCCGTCGAGCTCCGCCGCCTCCTCGAAGATAAACGGCCACTCGCCCTCAAACCGCTCCGTCTTCGCCGTCGTCAAAAATTGCTCGGTGATCTTCGCCGCGAGCCCGTTCACCGAGTCTCCCGTGATCTCGACGGGATCAAGCAGCACCATCTGCGGAAAACACAGGTCCGGCAGATCGCCGCCAGGCCTGCCCTCTGTCCGCACCCAGCCCGCGCCCTGCTCCGCCGGCGCAAACCCGCGCGCACTCAGCTCGCCTGCGAGCAAATCCACAAATCCCGGTTGGCAGGTAAAGATCATTGGCGGCGGAGCGTGCCTCCCGCCGCCCCCCCGCGCGAGAAATTTTCCATATCAGGTCTCCCTCCGCCGTGAACCGATTTCCTTAACCCGTGTCCATCACGGCCAATCCCCCCTACATTTATGAAAACCATCTCCCTCCTCGCCCTGCCGCTCTCGCTCTCCGCCCTACTCATCGCCGGCTGCTCCGACAAATCCCCCCAAGCCGACGCCGCCAAATCCGCGCCCGCCGATACCACGCTGACCCAAAAAGCCAGCAACGCCGCCGAAGCGGTCAAAGACACCTCCGTCAAAGTCGCCACCGACGTGAAAAACGCCGCCATCGATGCCAAGGACGCCGTCGCCAACAAAATCGTCGAATGGAAGCTCACCCCCGCCGACATCAAGGCCGACCTCGAAAAATCCGGCCGCATCGTCCGTGACAAATCCGTCGCCGCCGGCGAAAAATCCGGCGAAGTCATCAGCGACGCCCGCATCGTGACCGTTATCAACGGCAAGCTCCTCGTCGCCGACGACCTCTCCGCCTTCAAGATCAACGTCGATGCCGACAAAGGCGTCGTCACCCTGAAAGGCACCGTTAAATCCGCCGAGTTGATCGGCAAGGCCCTCGAACTCGCCCTCGACACCGATGGCGTCACCCAAGCCGTCTCCGAACTCACCGTCGAAGAAACCGCCGAGACGAAGTCGATGTAATCGTCTCCTTTTGAGACGCTCCCGTTTAGCCAAAGGCGCGAAGACTCCGGTCTTCGCGCCTTTTTGTTTTACGCCAGCCGCGCTCGTCCGAAACTCGCGGCATGCCCTCGGCCCCCACTCCGCCCATCCCCGTCCATCCCGTCGGCCCGCGCCCCGGCCGCTACCGGCACTACAAGGGCCAGGAATACCTCGTCCTCGGCGTCGCCCGCCACTCCGAGACCGAGGAGGAACTCGTCGTCTATCGCCTGCTCTACGGTGACTTCGGCCTCTGGGTGCGCCCGCACGCGATGTTTCTCGAAACCGTCGAGATCGACGGTCGCGTGCAACCGCGTTTCGCCTACGTCGGCCCCGCCTGAAAAAGTTCACCGCCTGTTCGCCTTCCGACTCGACGGCCCCTCTCGTAAACTCAATGTAACCGCGATGCTGCTTGGTCGCGCCCGCCCCGTCTCCCTCCCCGTTTTACTCGTCCTTATCGCAGGCTTCCTTGGCCTCTCCGGTTGCCACACCCGCACCAGCTCGCCGCCCCCGCCGGCCGCCGCCCCCGCCCCCGCGCCGCGTGTCATCAAGCCCCAGCCTCCCGCCGCCGCGACCGCCCGCGTCACCCGCCCCGTCGTCGTTTCCGATTTCCCCGTCATGCTCGGCATCGACGTGCTGGAATCCACCGGCTTCAAGGCCGTCTCCGGCAAACGCATCGGCCTCCTCACCCACGTCGCCGGCGTCAACCGCCGCGGCGAACGCACCATCGACGTCCTCCGCCGCGCCCCCAACACCAAGCTCACCTGCCTCTTCTCCCCCGAGCACGGCCTCTACGGCGACGTGAAGGCCTCGGTCAACATCGACAACACCACCGACCCCCGCAGCGGCCTCCCTGTTTACTCCCTCTTCGGCAAAAACCGCTACCCCACCCCCGCCCAGCTCAAGGGCCTCGATGCCGTCGTCATCGATCTTCAGGACATCGGCGTCCGTTCCTACACGTTCAACGTCGTGATGAAATACACGATGGAAGCCTGCTTCGCCAACAACGTCGAAGTCATCGTCCTCGACCGCCCCAATCCCCTCGGCGGCCTCAAGGTGGACGGCCCCTCCCTCGACCGCGAATGGATGAGCGGCGTCGGTGCCTTCCGCATCCCCTACGTCCACGGCCTCACGATGGGAGAGCTCGCCCGCATGGCCGCCGCCGCCCCCGGCGTCCTCGACCTTCCCGACGCCGTCCGCGCCAAAGGCCGCCTCACCATCGTCCCCATGCGCGGCTGGAAACGCTCCATGCGCTGGCCCGAGACCGGCCTCAAGTTCGTCCCCACCTCTCCCCTCGTCCGCGATTACAACGCCGTCGTCGGCTACGCCATGGTCGGCCTCGGCTGCGAATTCAGCGGCTTCAAGCACGGCATCGGCTCCAGCTACCCGTTCCGCGGCCTCAGCTTCAAGAATGTCACCGCCGACAAACTCATCCAGGATCTCAACTCCCTCCGCGTCCCCGGCCTCGCCTACCGCAAGATCATCGCCCCCGACGCCAACGGAAAACCCAAGGAAGGCGTCTATATTGACATCGCCAACTGGTCCGCCTGGAACCCCACCGAACTCAGCTTCGCGCTCATGCGCCTCGCCTGCCGCTACGACCCGCCCAACCCCTTCGCTAAGCTCAACGCCACCGACGCCCGCAGCTTCAACATCCACGTCGGCTCCACCGCCTGGTGGAACGCCCTCCGCCGCGACGGCGCCCGCGTAAACCTCGACGCCTTCCTCGCCGACTGGCGCGCGAAAGACCGCATCTACCAGCAGCAGACCCGCCAATACTGGCTCTACAACTAACCCCGCTCCCTCTCTCAACTTTCAACCCTCAACTTTCCCTTCCCCTACCCCGCCCCATGCCCAGACCCGTCACGTTGTTCACCGGCCAATGGGCCGATCTCCCCCTCGAAAAACTCGCCCCCCTCGCCAAAAAAATGGGCTACGACGGCCTCGAACTCGCCTGCTGGGGCGACCACTTCGACGTCGAAGCCGCCGCCACCTCCAAAAAATACGTCCACGACAAATGGGCGCTCCTCAAGGATCACGGCCTCACCTGCTACGCGATTTCCAACCACCTCGTCGGCCAGGCCATCTGCGACCGCATCGACGAACGCCACCAGTCCATCCTCCCGCCCGCCGTCTGGGGTGACGGCGACCCCGAGGGCGTCCGCAAACGCGCCGCCCGCCACATGATCACCGCCGCCCGTGCCGCCCGCGCCTTCTTCGACGTCAAACCCGGGCGCGGCAAGACCGACGCCTTCCCCGCCGTCGTCAACGGCTTCACCGGCTCTTCCATCTGGCACTCGCTCTACGCCTTCCCGCCCACTCCACAGGCGTATTGGGATGCCGGCTACGCCGACTTCGGCAAACGCTTCGGCCCGATCCTCGAAGCCTTCGACAAGGCCGACGTCAACTTCGCCCTCGAAGTCCACCCCACCGAGATCGCCTTCGACCTCGTCACCGCCCGGCGCGCCCTCGACGCCGTCAAAGGCCACCCGCGCTTCGGCTTCAACTACGACCCCTCGCACCTCGGCTATCAGGGCGTCGATTACGTGAAGTTCATCCGCGCCTTCGGCAGCCGCATCCACCACGTCCACATGAAGGACGTCTGGTGGGGCCACGGCGACGGCAGCACCGGCGTCTTCGGCGGACACACCAGTTTTGGCGACGCCCGCCGCCACTGGGATTTCCGCTCCCTCGGCCACGGCGACATCAAGTTCGAAGACATCATCGTCGCCCTCAACGACGTCGGCTATCGCGGCCCGTTGTCCGTCGAGTGGGAAGACATCCGCATGGACCGCGTCCACGGCGCGACCGAGGCCTCCGCCTTCGTCCGCAAGCTCGACTTCCCCCCGAGCCAAGTCGCCTTCGACGCCGCCTTCGACAAGAAAAACCAGTAACCGTATCGCATCCATGAACCGCAAACTCCGCTTCGGCATGATCGGCGGTGGCCGCGGAGCCTTCATCGGCGCCGTCCACCGCATCGCCGCCCAGATGGATGGCCGCGCCGAACTCGTCGCCGGCGCCTTCTCCTCCGACCCCGCCCGCTCCGCCGCCTCCGGCGCCGACCTCTTCCTCGACCCCGCGCGCGTTTACGGCTCCTACGCCGAAATGGCCAAGGCCGAGAAAGCCCGCCCCGCCGACGACCGCCTCGACTTCGTCGTCATCGTCACGCCCAACCACCAGCATTTCCCGCCCGCCAAGCTCTTCCTCGAAAGCGGCTTCAACGTCGTCTGCGACAAGCCCGTCACCTTCAACCTCGCCGAAGCCAAAAAACTCCGCGCGATCATCAGGAAGGCCAAAAAAATCTTCGCCCTCACCTACAACTACACCGGCAACGCCATGGTGAAGCAGGCCCGCGAACTCGTTCGCACCGGCAAACTCGGCCCCCTCCGCAAAGTCGTCGTCGAGTATCCCCAGGGCTGGCTCTCCACCGCCGTCGAAAAGACCGGCCAGAAGCAGGCCGCCTGGCGCACCGACCCCAAGCGTTCCGGCGCCGCCGGTGCGATGGGCGACATCGGCACCCACGCCGAAAACCTCGCCCGCTACATCACCGGCCTCGAAATCGACTCCCTCTGCGCCGACCTCACCAGCTTCGTGAAAGGCCGCCGTCTCGACGACGACGGCAGCATCCTCCTGCGCTTCGCCGGCGGCGCCAAAGGCCTCCTCCACGCCTCCCAAATCTGCATCGGCGAAGAAAATAATTTCAACATCCGCATCTACGGCACCCTCGCCGGACTCGAATGGAAGCAGGAGCACCCCAACCAGCTCCTCGTCAAATACCCCGGCAAGCCCGCCGAAATCTGGGGCCGCGCCCAAGCCTACAACGCCCCCGTCGCCAACCGCGTCACCCGCACGCCCCCCGGCCACCCCGAAGGCTACCTCGAAGCCTTCGCCAACATTTACACCGAAATCTTCCGCGCCATCGCCGCCGACCTCGCCGGCGAACCACCGCCCCCAGACCTCGACTTCCCCACCATCGCCGACGGCGTCAAAGGCATGGCCTTCATCGAGACCGTCGTGAAGTCATCCCAAGCCGGCGCCAAGTGGATCAAGTTCCCGAAGACCTGATCCCCAAGGATCGGGCGAAAACGTGCAGGGCCGGATCGCCCGACTGGCCGACGCCAACGACGGCGTTGACGCCCCCGCCCGCCCTGAGCAACGTCATCGCCCCGTTCTTAGTCATGCGCCAGCTCCCCACCGCCGCCACCCCGTTATCCATTAGGCGAAACACCCCCGCGCTCTCCTTTCTGCTGCTCACGATCACCCTGTTGATCCCGATTCAAGGCTTCGCCGCGCCCGCTGGCGAACGCACCTCGGTCAAGCTCTTCACCATCGGCAACAGCTTCGTCGATTACCCCACCGCCCTCCTCCCCGCGCTCGCCAAGGCCGGTGGGAAAACCCTCGTTCTCGGCAAGGCCAACCTCGGCGGCTGCTCGCTCGAACGCCACGCCCGCTACCTGGCCCAAGCCGAGGCCAACGATCCCGCCGGCCGGGTTTACAAAACTTTCGTTGATCCCAAAACCGGCGAAACCCGCGCCGTCACGCTGCCCGAAGCCCTCTCCTCCGACCAGTGGGACATCGTTACCATCCAGCAATGGAGCCAAGAAAGCTACAAACCCGAGACCTTTCACCCCGCCGTGGACCAGCTCATCGCCGCCGTCCGCAAATACGCCCCGCGGGCCGAGATCGTCATCCAGGAAACTTGGGCCTACCGCGAAGATCACCCCTTATTCCACAAAAACGACGGCTTCACCGAGCAGAAAATGTATGAAGGCCTCCGCTCCGCCTACCACCGGCTCGCCGCCGAGACCGGCTTCCGCGTCATGCCCACCGGCGACGCCATCGAACTCGCCCGCCGGACCCCGCGCTGGACCTTTGTGCCCGACAAGAATTTCGATTTCAAAAATCCCCCGCCCGGACAAATCCCCAACGAACCCACCAGCCTGAACACCGGCTGGACCTGGAAAAAAACCAAGGCCGGCGAGACGAAATTCACGCTCGACGCCATCCACCTCAGCAACGGCGGCAAATACCTCGGCGCCGCCGTCTGGTATCAGTTCGTTTTCAACACCAACACCGTCCCCGCCAGTTTCGTGCCCCCGGATATCTCCGCCGAGGACGCCTCCGCCAATACGCCAGCGCCGCCATCAAGGCCGAACGGATCCGCGAAACCCCGGCAGTCGCCTCCCTGGCCCTGAAATAAACGCTCACTCCTCCGCCTTCACCGGCACCGATCCATC
>JAHFTG010000392.1 GCA_023269455.1 Opitutaceae bacterium
AGCGGCGGCACGCTCAAGCTCTCCGGCACCGGCGCCATCAACTCCAGCTCCGGCATCTCGGTCGCCACTGGCGCCACCTTCAACAACAGCAGCACCGTCGCAGTGACGACGGCCCTGACCCTCGCCGAAGGTTCCGCTCTCGCCGGCACCGGCTCGTTCACCCCCGGCTCGATGACGATGACCGCCAACCTCGCCGATGGCTTCACCGCTATCGCCGCGGTCTCCGGTCTCACCAAGGCCGGCACGCTGACCTTCAACCTGACCAATATCACCGCAGGCAGCTACAACCTGTTCACCGGTGGCACCCCGACCGGAAGCTTCACCGGCGTTTCCATCGCCAGCACGACCCTCGGCACCTCGGATGGCAACTTGACCTTCAGCGGTAGCGACGGCACGTGGAACTATCTCTTCACCAACTTGAGCAACAATCTGACGATCACCTCCGCCATCCCCGAACCCTCCACCTACGCCGCCCTCGCCGGTGTGTTTGCACTCGGCGCGGTGATCATCCGCCGTCGCATCCGCGCAGTCCGGTAATCCGGTTGCCGGGGCTGTGATTCAAAGCCGCTGCAGTGATTTTGGAGTGTAACTGCAGCGGGAACAAAACCGCCGGAATGACTCTTGGGGAGTCATTCCGGCGGCTGCGTTTTAATGAGCCCGCTTTCGCTCAAATAATCACCGTGAAAAAATTCATGTTTTATCCCGAAATCTTAGCGCTTGCGGCATCCGCATTCGTCGTGACTGCCCCCCAAGCGCAGGCCGATGACTATCCGTTTAGTGGGAATCCGCCCATCACCCCACGCTGGGCTTACGAACACTGGGCGTGGGAAGATAACACCAACACTCAGTCCAGCACCGTCCAACTGGTGAGTGACTAAGAAGTTCCTGCGCGTGCAGGTCACGCAGCCATAGCAGCCTGTTGTAATAACACGCGCCACCCTGACCTCTTACTCTTTGTCATGCTCATACTCTTGCTCTGTTCCAGTGCGCCTTGAGAGCAAGAAACACGTGCTCATTCACTGATGAAATCCAACACGAGGCTATTGAACCAAAACAAATTAAGTCTTCTTGCGCTGGGCAGTTCACTCGCCACCAGGTTGGCGCAAATCACCCTGAACGAAGGCTCCGCCCCCGTCCGCACCTTCGGTCTCGTCGCCCGCGCCTACGCCGACGTCACCGATCCCGCCGCGCCCGAGACCGTGGTCGAGACCACCCACGACCTCGGCAAAGCCCGCACGCTCAGGCGGCGTCCGGTTCAACCAGTTCAAATACATTCAACTGCAACCCTCCGATTTTTGAAAAATCTCCCCATGCAACTCTGTCTTGCCGCCATCGGCTGTATGGTGATCGCCTCCCTTTCGTCGGTGGCTGCGGCGCCGGCCGCTTCCGTGCAAACCATGCAGCTCAACGGCGCCGCCGGAGGCCCGCGCTTCGACGGCATCGGCGTGGTCAACGGTGGTGGCGCGACCTCGGTGCTCCTCAAGGATTATCCCGAGCCGCAGCGCAGCCAGATCCTCGATCTCGTTTACAAGCCGAAGTTCGGCGCCTCCGTGAGCGCGCTGCTCGTCGAGATCCCCGGAGACGGCAACTCCACGCAGGGCTCGATGCCCAGCCACATGCACACGCGTGACGACCTCGACTACACGCGCGGTTACACGTGGTGGATCCTGCGCGAGGCGAAGAAGCGCAATCCCGACCTCTCGCTCGACGGCGCGGCCTGGAGCGCGCCCGGCTGGGTGGGCAACGGCAACTTCTGGTCGCAGGACGCCGCCGATTACTACGTGAAATGGCTGCAAGGGCTGCGCAGCGTTTACGGACTGGAGTTCGATGCCCTCGGCTGCAGAAACGAAGCGGGCTGGAGCCTCGACTTCGCAAAGCTGCTCCGCGCGAGCCTCGACGCGAATGACTTCAAAAAGATCAAAATCCACGCCTTCGACCTTTGGTGGAAGGACAAATTCGACTTCGTGAAGCACATGCCCGACGACGAGAAGGCGCGCGACGCCATTGCCATCCTCGGCGCACACACGCTGGCGGAGAACCCCGCTTCGCCCGAGGTGCGTGAGCTGGCCGCCAAAATGGGCAAGCCGATCTGGAACACCGAGGAGCACGTCTATTTGAAGGGCTTCGACTGCGCGATCAGCATCGTGAAGGCATTCAACGCGAACTTCATCCGCAGTGGCGCGACCCGGATCGTGAATTGGTATGACATCGCCGGCGTTTACCCGATGGAGCCGTATGCGGAAGACCCTGCGACGCTCCTCGCGTGGTCGCCTTGGAGCGGGAATTAT
>JAHFTG010000393.1:0-418 GCA_023269455.1 Opitutaceae bacterium
TTTCTCCTCGGGTGGCGCTGGACGCGGGGGGTGTTTGCGGCGCTGACCTGAAACGCAGCCCGCATTTTTTATCCCCCTCCCAACGGTCCATTTTTACAGCTTCATGACCTCCTCTTTCAACCTGCCTGCTGGCTACCCGCGCGTGCGGGAGGTGGCGAGCTTTGCCGAGCTGGTCGCGGCCCCGTGGGCGGACGGGGTGAACGCGCTATGCTGGCCGCGTGCGCTGCCGGGTGACTTCGGCGAAGTGGTGGCGCGGCTCGGGGCGGGGGAGGGAATCGTCGCGCTCGACGAGGAGCGGCTGCGGGCGCTGCCGCTCAGCCCGGCGGGGCGAGTGGCGGCAGACGTGATGCTGGAGGATTTGCTCCGACTGCGGGAGCGCGGGCTCGACCCGGTGCTCAACTGCCTCCACGGCTACCCG
>JAHFTG010000393.1:428-2287 GCA_023269455.1 Opitutaceae bacterium
GCGCGCCGAGCGAGGGTTTGTCGAATGAGGAGGCGCGGCGGCGGGCGGACGTGCCGGAGATGCGCGCGGCGCTGCTCCAACTCTACGGCGGGGCGGAGAGCGATGGGTTTGAGGAGTTCCTCCACGAGCACTGCCACGACCTGCACTACACGCCGATCGCGGGCGCGCGGCCGTTTTCCTTTGGCGTCGGTCATCTCTGGCGCATCGCCTGCGACTGGCCGGATAGCCCGGTGCCGCCGTGCATCCACCGCGCGCCGGACACGCGGGCCGGCGATCAGCCGCGGTTGCTGCTGATTAGCTAGGCGGAAAACAAACTTAAGCGCGAAGACGCGAAGGGAGCGAAGGAGCGGAGAAGTCTAAGGTCTGAAGGTCTAAGGTCGAAGGTCGAGTGCGCGCTAGTGGTAGAATGGAGAAGATGTTTAAACGCAGAGACGCAGAGACGCGGAGAGGCGGAGGTGCGGAGGGATGACAAACTTAAGCGCGAAGACGCGAAGGGAGCGAAGGAGCGCGAGTCAGAAAGGAGAGGGGAAACTGGCGGAGGGAGATTTTTTTGTGCCCTTTGGGGAGGATTATGGCCAACTGCGGGGGCGCATGAAAACCTTTCCCGCTGCCACCCGTCTGCTCCGTCGCCAGCTCGGCGCGCGCGTCGCCGTGTCGGACGGCGAGCGGTTCCGCGCGTCGTTCGATGGGAGCAAGCTCTCGTTCCCGCCCGAGGCGGTGGTGCGCCCGCGCGACGAGGCGGACATCGCCACGGTGCTCACGCTGGCGAACACGCATCGTGTGCCGGTCACGGCGCGCGGCTCGGGCACATCGCTCACCGGCATTGACGCGGAGGCGGGCATCGCGCGGGCGCAGGCGGGCGCGGTCGTGGCCGACATCCACCGCGCGGCGGAGGCGAAGGGTTGGTTTTATCCGCCCGACCCGGCGTCGAAACAATACTGCTCCATCGGCGGCAATATCGCTTGCAACGCGGGCGGGATGCACGGCGGCAAATACGGGGTGACGCGCGACTTCGTGCTCGCGTTGCGCGGCTTCCTGCCGACGGGCGAGGCGGTGGAGTGGGGGACGGCGACGAAGAAATTCTCCTCAGGCTTTAACCTGCGCGACCTGTGGATCGGCAGCGAGGGGATGCTGGGCATCGTGACGGAGGCGACGCTGAAACTGATCCCGCTCCCGGCGGCGCGGTGGACGCTGCTGGCGGCGTTTGCGGACGAGGCGGCGGCGTTTCGTGCGGCGCGGGCGCTGTTTGCGGCGCGCGTGCAGCCGGCGATCTGCGAGTTTCTCGACCGGCACAGTGTGGTGTGTGCGGAGGCGGCGTCGGGCCGGGCGGTGTTTGCGGGGCAAGCGGGCCGGCCGGTCATGCTGATCGAGCTGGCGGGTGCGCGCGGCGAGGTGGCGGAGCAGAAACGCGCCGTGCTGGCGTGGGCGGGGCAGCACGCGGTGGCGTTTCGCGCGGCGCGCGGCCGCGCGGAGGCCGAGGCGCTGTGGGCGGTGCGGCGCGGCTGCTCGTCGGCGATGTTTGCGCTCGGCGACTCAAAGCTGAATGAGGACGTGGTGGTGCCGCTGCGGAGCTACGCGAAGTTCGCGCGGTTTCTCGACCGACTGCGCCGCGAGTCGCGGCTGCCGATCCCGACTTTTGGGCATCTGGGCGATGGCAACCTGCACGTGAACATCATGTATCACCGCGCCGATGCCGACGAACGCCGTCGGGCGGAGCGCGCGGTGGTGGCGCTGATGCGCGAGGTCGTCGCGCTGGGCGGCGCGATCTCCGGCGAGCACGGTATCGGGCTGGCGAAGTCTCCGTTTCTGCGGTTTCAGCACAACCCGGCGCAGGTGCGCGCGATGCTGGCCGTGAAGCG
>JAHFTG010000394.1 GCA_023269455.1 Opitutaceae bacterium
TTTTCTGGAGCATGTCTTTCGGCGGGTGGAGTGCTGGATCGAGGGCGATGCGGTCGAGCGCCGGCGGCTTGATGCGGCTCCCTGGACATCGGGCAAGGTTGCGCGCCGCGGACTCAAGCAGGCCGTCTTCATCCTGCTTGCCGCGATCATCGCACACCTGTTCCTGGCTTACTTTGTTTCAATCCCGAAGCTCTGGGCGATGATGACGGCCGCGCCGGGCGAGCACTGGGCGGCGTTTGTGTTCATCGCGGCGTTTTCGTTTACCCTGTATTTCAATTTTGCGTGGTTCCGCGAGCAGCTCTGCATCGTCATTTGTCCCTACGGACGCCTGCAGTCGGTGCTGATTGACGACCACTCGCTGGTCATCGGCTATGATGCCGCTCGCGGCGAACCGCGCGGAAAAATCGGAGTGTCCGATGCAGGCGCCTGCGTGGACTGCACGCGGTGCGTGCAGGTCTGCCCGACCGGCATCGACATTCGCCAAGGTCTCCAGATCGAGTGCATCGGCTGCGCGGCGTGCATCGATGCGTGCGACGAGGTGATGGATAAAATCAAGCGTCCGCGCGGCCTCGTGCGTTATGCGTCGCTCACGGCTTTTGCCGGCGGAGTGACGCGTTGGCTGCGTCCGCGCACGCTGGTTTACGCGGTGCTTTTGCTCGTGGGCGCGCTGGTGGCGACATGGGCGCTTTCCACGGTGCGGCCGGCAAATTTCGGGATCACGCGCATGACGGGCACGCCGTATTTTGCGGATGAACATGCGGTGAGAAACCAGTTCCTCATCCGTCTGGTCAACAAGCGCGACGTGCCCGTGCGCTTCATCGTGACGCTGGCCGATACGCCGGCCGGCGTGGTTCAAAACGGCTTGGAAGGCGGCCTGTTGGTCGGCGCGATGGCAGAGGAGGTGCGGCCGCTCATCATGCAGGTTTCGCGGAAAAATTATCACGGGCATTTTGATTTCACGGTGAAGGTGAGCGATGAACAGGGATCGTTTGCGCTGTCGCGCGCGGTCGAGTTCGTCGGCCCTGACGCCGACCGGGATCATCCAGGCAAGGAGGGCCATGAAAACGACCGCTAAGAATGAGCGTTTGACCTGGCTCTGGGTCTGGGTGGCCGGAGCCTTTCTGGTGATGCTCGCCGCATGGACGGTGATGTTCACCCTGGCCGCAAAAAATCATGTTGAAGAAGTGCCGGTCGTAACGCGGATGCCTCACTAAAGACCATGGAACTCGCAGGCATCAGCACTCCGGCAGGCGCGTTCGTGGCGGGACTCGTTATCAGCCTGCACTGCGCGGGCATGTGCGGGCCGATCGCGTGCATGCTTGCGCCCGCGCGCGACGAGCAGGCCGATCCGCAGGTGGTCGCGACCGTCTATCATGGGGCGAGGGTGGCGAGTTACACGCTGCTCGGGGCGTTGGCGGGCGCGGCGGGCGGGGTGCCGATGGCGTTGCTCGGGAGTTTTGCCTCGCGGGTGTTGCCGTGGGCGCTGGTGGTTTTTCTGGTGCTGGTGGCTTTTCGGGTGGACAAGCGGCTGCCGAAGCCGGCTGTTTTTGCGCGCCTGCAATGGCGGCTGCGGCAGGCGATGCAGGGTCGTTCGCGGTTGCGCGTCGCGGCGGTGATGGGCGCGGCGACTCCGCTGCTGCCGTGCGGGCCGCTTTATTTTTTGGTGGCGCTGGCGGCTTTGTCGGGATCGGCGTTGCGCGGGGTCGAGTTCATGCTGGCGTTCGGTCTCGGCACGGTGCCGTTGCTCTGGTTGCTGCAGGCGAACTACGGGTTGTTGCGTGCGCGGCTTTCGCCGGTGTGGCTGGCGCGTTTTCAGTCGGGCTTGGCACTCGCGGCGGCGTTGATGATCACATGGCGGTTGCGTGAATCGCTGGGCTTTATCGGACCGGGCGCAGCCAACTTTATCTGTCACTGACGATGAGCGTGATTCTTGAGCAACCTCCCGTTTCCTCGGTGGCATCACGTCGGCGCAAGCCGGTGTGTCTGCACTGCGGGGCGCCTTCGCCGCAGGGGGATTTCTGCTGCGCGGGGTGCGCGTATGTTTACCGTCTCGTGCACGACGAGGGATTGGATGCGTATTACAAAATCAAGGACGGGGTGACGGCACCGGCGGATCCGTCGCTGCTGCAACCAAGGGACTACGCGTGGCTCGCCGCCGCTCAGCGGGAAGCAGAGACGCGGGCGGCGGCCGACGGAGATGCGTCTCCGAGACTTCTGCTGGCTGTGCAGGGCATCTCGTGTGTAGGCTGCGTGTGGTTGATCGAAAAAGTGTTTCTCAAGCAACC
>JAHFTG010000448.1 GCA_023269455.1 Opitutaceae bacterium
CGCAGGGGAATGCCACCTCTGGGGTCGGCTTCAACAAGCACGAGTTCGATCCCAATATGTACGATGTGCTTGTTGATCTCTTGCCCTTAGAAAAGACCATTAAACAGTCCCTGTTGCCAAAATTGTCCGCGGCGGGGGCCAATAATGACCTCGCGGGGGCCGAAATTGAGCTTGTTTCGGCTTTGGCCCGAGAAAGCCGTCTCAAGGGGGCTATTTCCGCGATAAAAAATAGGTTTTCCTTCGTGATTATCGACTGCCCTCCATCTTTAGGACTTTTGACGGTCAACGCCCTCAATGCAGCTGATAAAATAGTGATTCCAATACAAGGGGAGTACTACTCTATGGAGGGGTTAGCTCAGTTCACGGGGGCTGTGGACCGGGTGAAAAGCTCTCTCAATACCAAACTTGAAACCGAGGGGGGGGTCCTGACCATGTTCGATTCCCGCATGACCTTATCCAATCAAGTCAAAGACGAGGTCGGTAAGTTCTTCGGCCACACGATGTTCCAGTCCATCATTCCCCGCAACATACGCCTGGCTGAGGCACCCGGCTTCGGACAAAGCATCTTTCAGTACGACGCCAAATCCAAAGGCGCTGAAGCCTATATGGCCTTCGCCCGGGAGTTCCTGTCTCGACGCGGGCTGTCCATAGAGGCGGAACACCCGCCAATCACCTCGGAAACCACGGAGAATCCAGCATGACCCGCAAAGCCCTCGGCCGCGGCCTGTCCGCCCTCATCCCCAATGTTCCTGCACCCATCGCTTCGAGCTCCGACACGAATGATTCCTCCGCCGAGGGGGGGGTGACCAGGGTCCTTATTGAGAAAATACGCCCCAACCACCTCCAGCCTCGGCGGCATTTCGAGCCGGAGGCCTTGACTGAGCTCGCTACTTCCATTCGTCAGCATGGCCTGGCTCAACCGATTTTGGTCTCCTACGAACTCGCGACCCGCTCCTACGAATTGATCGCCGGCGAGCGCCGCTGGCGCGCCGCCCAATTGGCCGGCCTCAAAGAAATAGATGTCGTCATCCGCCAGCCCCGGGACGAGAAGCACCGCATGGCGCTGACCCTCATCGAGAACCTGCAGCGCGCGGACCTTAATTCGATCGAGGTCGCTCTCGGCTACCTCCGGTTGATGAAGGAGTTTGGAATAAACCAAACCGCTCTCGCCGAGGAAGTGGGGAAATCAAAGGCGACGGTCTCCAACACCTTGCGGTTGTTGGATCTTTCCGATGAAATCCAGTAAGCGCTTCAGTTCGGACAGGTCAGCGAAGGCCACGGTCGTGCGCTGCTCACGATCGACGACCCCAACCTCCGCCACGCTGTGTTCCAAAAGGTGATCGCCAATAAGCTCTCGGTCCGTGAGACCGAGGCGTTGGCGCGTGAAATGGAAGGGGGAAACGCCCTCGATGAGTCGTCGGGCAAGAATAAGAAAAATAACGTCCCGGCCAAGTCCGCCGATCTGCGCGCGCTCGAGGAATCTCTCCAGCAAGCCCTCGGCACGAAGGTCGTCATCCGCACGAAAAAAAACGCGTCGAAAGGCTCCATCCAAATATCATTCTTTTCCTTTGAGGATTTCGATCGTATACTAAAAATACTTAAAAAATAATGATAATTTCATATTTTACTCTTGTCGTAGCCATGACCGCGGCCGCGGCAGATAGCCTGCCGCTCTCGTTATCCACAAGCTCCATCGTTCCGACGATTATCACGCTCATGCCCGGTCCGCACGAGTACGGGCGCTTCGCCGACGGCGGACCCGACGCGAACTGGTATGTCGGCTTCAACAACGCGTGGATCGTCAAGCTTCCGCCCGCGCCGACCGGCGATTTCGCGCGAGCCTTCATCGGGGCGAAGCTCGGACGAGCCAAGACACGGCCCGTGCCGGACAAGCCCTGGCTGCGCGAAATGATTCCCGGAAAAGTGTATGCGGGCATTTCCTCATCGCCCGCCTGGAATTCGGAACAGGGATTTTTTCTGGCCGAGACGCGGGACATCCCTGCCGAGGCGGATCCTCAGGCTCACGTCGACGGCGTGGGCGCGGGGGAATGGTTCTGGGCCGAGGTGCCGCTCGCACAGGTGAGCTTCACCGCTCCGAACTACCTCATCGTCTGGTCGCCGACGAATTATTTTACAAAGGCCTCGAGCGCTCCGATCTTAGCTGCCGCTGACCTCGATGAGCCGGGCGGGGAAACCCGCGCGTGGCTCAACCGCTCGATCTCGGGCGTGCCGCCGCGCGCGCCGGGCGCGTCCCTCGAAACACCGCTCAATACGTT
>JAHFTG010000395.1 GCA_023269455.1 Opitutaceae bacterium
AGGCCGTAGCCCACGAGGATGATTCCAAGGCTAAGAAACAACCAGCCCATCGGAATGCGCACATCAAGTTGCATGGTGGAGGAAAATTAAGGGTTACCAGAAGATGACGTTGAGGATAACTGCACCGGCCAGAACGATCACCCCGAGCGTGGCCGGACGCGAATACCAAGGTGTGCCGGGCGCCTCCTGCGGCTTGGCGGTGAGCGAGTAAACGAGGCCGCGCAACTGGTCGTCGGTCTTGTTGGCTTTCGTTGACAGCGAGATGCCGGCGGTCGCGAGCAAGCAGCCCGTGAAGGCGAAGATCGCCATCCAGAACGTCTGCGCCATCGAGCTGCGGAACATAAATTCGGCGGCGATCCAGCCGCCCTTTACGCCGGCATGCTCGCCCATCGGCAACGTGAGCCCGTGGAAAATCATCGCCGTGACCGTGCCGATCAACAGACCGAAAAACGCGCCGTGTCCCGTCGTGCGGCGCCAGAACATGCCGAGCAGGAAAATCGCGAAGAGCGGCGCATTCACGAAGCCGAACACCAGCTGGAGCATGTCCATGATGTTGTCGAACTGCCGCGCCGTGTAGGCCGCTGCCGCGCTGATCAGCAGGCCGACTATGGTTGTCAGGCGTCCGACCTTGATGAGATGCGCATCGGTCGCGTCCTTCTTGATGTAGCCTTGGTAAAGATCGTAGGTGAAGACCGTGTTGAACGCCGTGACGTTGCCCGCCATGCCCGACATGAACGAGGCCATCAACGCAGTGAGCCCGATGCCGAGCATGCCGTTGGGGAAATACTGCGCGAGGAGCGAAGGCACCACCATGTTGTAGTCGGGGCCGCCGGCCGGAGTGGACGGCAGGTGCAGCGCGTTGCCGCCTTTTTGAAGCAAGGCGACCGCGATCAGACCCGGCAAAATCACGAGGGCCGGAAACAGCATCTTCGGGATCGCCGCGATGATCGGCGTGCGGCGAGCGGCGTTCATGTCCTTGGCCGCCATGGCGCGCTGCACCACTAGGAAGTCGGTGCACCAGTAGCCAAACGACAGCACGAACCCGAGGCCCATCGCCAGGCCGAACCACTCGACGCCCATCGGGTTGTTGGCGGCGGTGTCCATGTGCGCCCACGAGTGCGTCCACGCACCGGGCATGCCCTTGGCTTCGGAGTAGAGGTTGAGATTCTTCATCAACCCGTCCCAGCCGCCGATGTCTTTGAGCCCGAGCAGCACGAGCGGAAGAAAGCCGAACACGATCAGGAAAAACTGGAGCACCTCGTTGTAAATCGCCGAGGTGAGCCCGCCCGTATAGATGTATATCAGCACGACCACGCCGGAGACCGCGATGCAGACGTTGTAGTCCAGGCCGAGGATCGCATGAAGGAGGGTCGCCAGCGCATGCATCGAGATGCCGGAGGAGAACACCGTCATCACCGCGAAGGTGAGTGCGTTAAACCCGCGCGTCTTCTCGTCGAAGCGCAGCTTCAGGTATTCGGGAACGGAGCGCGCCTTCGAGCCGTAGTAGAACGGCATCATGAAAACACCGACGAACACCATGGCGGGAATCGCTCCCACCCAATAAAAGTGCGCGGTCGAGATGCCATATTTCGCACCCGAGGCCGCCATGCCCATGACTTCCTGCGCGCCCAGATTCGCGCCGATGAAACCGAGCGCGCAGACCCACGCGGGCAGCGAACGACCCGACTCGAAGAAGTCGGCGCTGGTCTTGAGATGCCGTTTGATCACCCAGCCGATGCCGAGCACAAAGGCGAAATAGACCGAAAGGATCAGGTAATCGACCCAGGCCAGATTAAGAACGACCGGACCGCCAGCGACGGCGCCATCGGTCACCGCCAGAAACGCGGGGGAGAGTAAAGAACTCACAGGGGTTTAAAAAAAGAATCGAGGTTGAAACGCAAAAAGGAGCCCAACGGGTTAGCGAGGAGTCTGTGCCTTAGAAAGCTTTTAAAAGCGGCTTTTGTCTTCCAGTAATCCCCAACCTTGACGTCGCCCCTCCGCAGGGGCGTTGATGCGGGACACCACCATGTCCCTCCACGCCATAAAGCGCACCGTTGACATGCAGATCATCGCCGAATGGGTCGAGCCTCGCTCCCGCGTGCTCGACCTCGGCTGCGGACGCGGCGTGCTCCTCGAATACCTCAAGCAGACCAAAGACGTCTTCCCTGTCGGCGTGGACCTCGATTTCGACAAAATTTCCGCCTGCGTGCACCGCGGCCTCACCTCCTACCAAGGCGACATGATGGCCTTCATGCAGTCGTTTCCCGCCGC
>JAHFTG010000396.1 GCA_023269455.1 Opitutaceae bacterium
CATTCCTATCAAGGAAGCCACCGTCGCCATCCAAGGCTTCGGCAACGTCGGCAGCGAGACCGCCCTCGCCCTCGCTAACTACGGCGCGAAGATCATCGCCATCTCCGACTACACCGGCGGCATCTTCAACGCAGGAGGCATCGACGTGGCCAAAGCCGTCAACTACGTGAAATACCAGAAAGTCCTCAAAGACTTCGACGGCGGCGAGCCCCTCACCAACGAGCAGTTGCTCACCCTCAAATGCACCGTCCTCGTCCCCGCCGCGCTTGAACGCGTCATCACCGCCGACAACGCCCCGCACCTCCAGTGCCGCCTCCTCGCCGAGGCCGCCAACGGTCCCACCACCAACGAAGCCAGCAAGATCATCGACGAACGCGGCGACATCGAGCTCATCCCCGACGTCCTCTGCAATTCCGGCGGCGTGATCGTCTCCTATTTCGAATGGCTGCAAAACCTCCAGAACTTCTACTGGAGCCGCGACGAAGTCCTCCAAAAACTCTTCGCCATTTTGGACAAGGCGAAAGACTCCGTCGAATACCAGAAACGCAAATTCAAGTTCAGCCGCCGCCTCGCCGCCCTCACGCTAGGCATTCAACGCGTCGCCGAAGCCAAACAAAGCCGCGGCCTGTTCCCGTAAACCCCCGGCGGCATCAGCCGCCTGTTCGCCCACCGCAAGCGATTCAAGCCATCCGAATTTTAGACAGGATTAACAAGATGCCGCAGGGATCGAATTCTGCATCCCGTCAAATCCTGTTCATCCTGTCCTCACTTCAGCGGCCTGAAGGCAGGGCGTGACCTGTTTAACCCGACCAGTTCGGGCCGGGCGCGCCGTTCCAAGTCCGTCCGTCATTTTAAATCCTCAGCGACATCAGCCGCTCCTCCGCTCAACCGTGGAGGCCATTGGCCGGAACCGCTCCCAGAGAATCGCCCCATTGGGCGATTCCATTAGTGGTTAAAAACTCCGTGAGTCCGGCTATGGTTTATTTTAGCTACTCTCGACTCTCATTCCTCAGCTCTTGATTTTAAGATTTTTGATCAGAGCTTCGAGCAACGAATCGAGGCTCGGTTTCTTCGCCTCGAAGGCGATGGCCATGCCGACTTTCTTCATCGTTTCGGTGGTCTGCGGACCGATGCTGCCAGCGAGCGGAAACTTGGCGTCTTTGGACAGCGCGAGGGCGGCCGCCTGATCGTTGAAGGACTGCACGGCGGAAGAGCTGGCGAAGAGAATGGCGTCGGCACCCTTCTCGCGGAAGTCGTCGGCAATCGGATCGTGGGTGAGGTCCGTCTTCTCCGTCTTGTAGAGGAGCAGGCGGTCAACAATCGCCCCGCCCGCCTCCATCTTGCGCACAAGGACGTCGCGGTTGAGGTTGCCGGTGACGACGATGACCTTGGCGCTGTCGAGGCTGCCGGTGGCGATCAACGCATCGGCCAGCGACTCGCCCGTGGCGGTGTCCGGCATGCACTCGACCTTGATGTGATAGCGTTCGATCTCGCGGGCGGTGGCCTTGCCCACGCAGGCGAAGCGGAGCAGGCCGAGGGCGCGGATGTCGGGAAAGCCTTTCAAGAAATCCTCGAAGAAGAAGCGCACGCCGTTGGCACTGGTGAAGACGATCCAGTCGTAGCCGCCGAGCTCGGCTAGGATTTCGACGAAGCCGAGGCGGTCGGTGTCCTTGGTGATGGAGATGAGCGGCAGTTCGAGGACCTCGGCGCCGAGGGTTTCGAGTTTTTCGCGGAGCTCGCTGTTCTGATCGCGGGTGCGGGTGATGGCAACGCGGCGTCCGAAGAGCGGCAGGTGCTCGAACCAGTCTATGGCCTCGTGGTCGCGGACGACTTCGCCGACGAAGATGATGGCGGGTGCGGCGAGGCCTGATTTCTCAACGAGGGCGGCGAGGGTTGTCACGGTGCCGGCGACGCTGCGCTGACGGCCGAGCGAGGCCCATTGCACGACGGCGGCGGGGGTCTTAGGGTCGAGGCCGCCGGCGATGAGTTCAGAGAGAATGAACGGGAGATTTCCCATACCCATGTAGATCGCGAGCGTGGTGTTCTTGAGCGCGCCGTAGCTGCGCCAGTCGAGCTGCGGGCCGGGTTTCTTGGGGTCTTCGTGTCCGGTGAGCAGGACGAGCGAGGTGCTGGTGTTGCGATAGGTGAGCGGGATACCGGCGTAGTCTCCGGCGGCGAGCGCGGCGGTGACACCGGGAACGACTTCGAAGGGGATGTTGTCCTTGGCGAGCGTGCGGGCTTCCTCGCCACCGCGACCAAAGATATAAGGG
>JAHFTG010000449.1 GCA_023269455.1 Opitutaceae bacterium
ATTGCATCCCGGAATTTGAGAAATCCAAGCCCACCGCCTTTTTCGCCTCCTCGCTCCTCTCCGCCCGGCAGCACGGCTATGAGACGGCCAAGATGCTCTACCAGTGGGTCAAGGACGGCCAAGAGCCGGCCCTCGACACGCGCACCACGGGCGTACTGATCAACCGCGATAATTTCCGCGCCGTGCTCAAGGAGCAGGGCATCCGCGAGTAAGTTATCCCGCCGTGCCGACCCGCCTCGCCTTCGATTCGATCGTCCGGGATTTCCCGGGCGTGCGGGCGCTCGATGGCGTGAGCTTCACGGCCGAGGGCGGCCGCGTCCACGCCCTGATGGGCGAGAACGGCGCGGGCAAATCCACGCTGCTCAAGATCCTCAGCGGCGCCTACACGCCCACGGGCGGCGCACTCGTGATCGACGGCCAGCGTCACCTCTTCACGCGCACCGCCGACGCCATCGCCGCCGGCGTGGCCGTCATCTACCAGGAGCTGCACCTCGTGGCCGAGATGACCGTGGCCGAAAACATTTTCCTCGGGCATCTGCCCGTGCGCCTCGGCATCGTCGACCGGAAGAAACTCCGCGCCGATGCCCGCGCCGCCCTCGCCTGGGTCGGCGAGGATCTCGATCCCGACGCCAAGGTCGGCCACCTGCCGATCGCGCAGCGCCAGCTGGTCGAAATCGCCAAGGCCCTCGTACACGGCGCCCGCGTCATCGCCTTTGACGAACCGACGAGCAGCCTGTCGTCGCGCGAGGTCGAGCGTCTCTTCGCGGTGATTCGCGACCTGAAGTCCCGCGGCCACGTCGTGCTCTACGTGACGCATCGCATGGATGAAGTCTTCGCCATCTGCGACGCGGTCACCGTGCTGCGCGACGGCCGGCATATCCGCACCTTCGAATCCATGGCCGGCCTTCAGGTCGACGACGTCATCCGCTCGATGGTCGGTCGTGAACTGAGCAACGTCTTCAATTACACGCCGCGCCCCACTGGCGGCCCGGCGTTGGAGATCGATGCCTTCACCGGCCATGGCCTGACCCAGCCGGTCAGCCTCGCCGTGAAACAGGGTGAGATCGTCGGGCTGTTCGGCCTCGTCGGCGCGGGGCGCAGCGAATTGCTCCGGCTCATCTACGGCGCGGAGCCCCGCCGCAGCGGCCGTCTCCGCCTCGCCGGCGCGGAACGCGAACTCTCCTCCCCGCGCGCCGCCATCGCGTCCGGCTTGGTCCTCTGCCCCGAGGATCGCAAACGCGACGGCATCATTCCGGTGCGGCCGATCCACGAGAACATCAACCTCAGTGCGCGACGGCATCACAGCCACGCGGGCTTCGTGTTGAACGGCGCCTGGGAAAAAGAGAACGCCCGCCAGCACATCGCCGCGCTGAGCGTGAAGACGCCCTCGGCCGAAACGCCGATCGTTTATCTTTCCGGCGGCAACCAGCAGAAGGTGATCCTCGCCCGCTGGCTGTCCGAGGACATCAAGGTCATCCTGCTCGACGAGCCCACGCGCGGCATCGACGTCGGCGCCAAGAGCGAAATCTACGCGATTATCCAGCAACTCGCGGCGCGGGGCGTCGGCGTGCTCTTCGTCTCGAGCGAACTGCCCGAAGTGCTCGGCCTCGCCGACCGCATCCTGGTGATGCGCGGCGGCGGGCTCTCCGGCGAATTCACCCGCGACGAGGCCACCGAGGAGCGCGTGCTGAAGGCCGCGCTGCCGGCAACGAACTGATTTTTAGGGCCACAAAAATGCACAAAAAGACACGAAAAGGAGCCCTATGAAATTCACCCATATCAACCTGCTATGTGACCTGGTTCGCGAGACCAGTTTCGCCATCCATCGGTTTCATCGTCATGGCCATCTTGAGAAGATCTACGAGAACGCCCTAGCCAACCGCCTTCGCAAACAAGGAGTAGAAGTCTCGCAACAATATCCCGTGAAGGTGTTGGACGAAGACGGAACACTCTTGGGCGATTTCTACGCCGATCTCCTCGTGGAGAATCAGTTGGTCGTGGAATTGAAGGCCATCCGCGCCGTAACGGAAGATCACGTCGCCCAAGTGTTGGGCTACCTGCGTTCGTCCCGCACTGAAACCGGCCTTCTGATCAACTTCGGTTCTCCCATCCTACACGTGAAGAAATACCTCATGTCCGATTCTCTCGGCTGATTTTTTGTGTCTTTTTGCGCCTTTTCGTGGCCAACCCTCCTTTCATGAGCTCCTCAGTATCCGGTTTTAAAATTTTCTGGGAACGCGCCGGCATGCTCGTCGTGTTTGC
>JAHFTG010000099.1 GCA_023269455.1 Opitutaceae bacterium
CGACGGGGACTACATCCGGGTGAACAACGTCAATTTCGGCGCGACCGGCGCGCGCGCTTTCATGGCCAGCCTCTCCAGCACGGCCACAGGGCAGGGGGCCACCGGGGCGAAGATCGAGCTTCGTCTGGGCAAGCTCGACGGGCAGTTGATCGGCACCCTGCCGGTCTCGGGAACCGGCGGCGAATGGAAGCAGCAGTTTGCCCGGATCTCCGGAGCCTCCGGCATCCACGATCTCTTCTTCGTGTTTCGCGGCGCGGCCGACAAAGAAGAACTGTTCAAATTCGACTACTGGCAATTTTCCCTGCGCGACCTGTGAGCGGAGGGTTAATGGCACGGGCGGCTCGCCCGTGGTTCGGAACATGGGCGGGCCGCCGCCTATGCCACTTCAATACGGCTAAACACCTCGACCCCATTGGATTGCCTCCGTGCGCGACAAAACCCATTCCTAAGTTCCAACCGTCACTGCTCATCCGCTTCAACGGAACGGTAACTGCTCAATCGCTCACGGCCCCGCCGCCGAACCATGAGACGATTTAAGCGCGAAGACTTCGAAATCAAAAACCTCGGGCCCGCCAGCTACGACTCGCCGCTTCAGCCGCGTCGGGACGAGGCCAACGCCAATTTTGTCTGCGACGACCGGCACCGGGTGCTGTTCGATCACTCGCTCGAACGCGTCACCGCCTCCTTTCAGGGCGAGACGGAGCCGATCACCATCGAACGCTCCGGCCCGCGACGGAAAATCTTTTTCGATCCGCAAAAAAGCCGCGCGGCCATCGTCACTTGCGGCGGACTTTGCCCGGGCCTCAACGACGTCATCCGCGGGCTGGTCATGACCCTCAACTACTCCTACGGGGTCAAAACCATCTACGGCATTCCCTACGGCTACGAGGGTTTCATCGACAGCTATGGGCACCCGATCGTAAACCTCACGCCTGAATCGGTGAGCGAGATTCACATCGAGGGCGGCTCCATCCTCGGCACCTCGCGCGGACCGCAACCCATCGGGCAGATCATCGACAAACTGGTCTCACTCGGCGTGAACATGCTCTTCGTGATCGGCGGCGACGGCACGTTGCGCGGCGCATCCGAAATCGCCCGTGAAGTTTCCAGTCGCAGACTTCAAATCGCGGTCGTCGGCATCCCCAAGACCATCGATAACGATCTCGAATACATGGACAAAAGCTTCGGCTTCGAGACGGCCTTCACCGAGGCGGTCCGCGTGATCCGCTGCGCCCACAACGAAGCCAAAGGCCACGCCCGCGGCGTCGGCCTCGTCAAAGTTATGGGCCGTGACTCCGGTTTCATAGCCGCCTTTGCGGCCCTCGCCGACAACTGCGTCAACTACGTCCTCATCCCCGAATCCCCCGCGCCGCTCGACGGCCCCGACGGATTCCTCGCGCATCTGGAAAAACGCCTCAAAACCCGGGGCCACGCCGTGGTGGTCGTCGCCGAAGGCGCGGGCCAGGACCTCATGCACACCGAAGGTTCGGCCAAGGATGCCTCGGGCAACGCCAAGTTCGGCGACATAGGCCCTTGGATCAAAGACCGGATTCAGGCGCACTTCAAAGCCCTCAAGCTCGACGCGACGGTGAAGTATATCGACCCGAGCTACATCATCCGAAGCGTGCCCGCCTCCCCGCAGGACTCCATCTTTTGCCTGCGGCTGGCGCAACACGCCGTGCATGCCGCGATGGCGGGCAAAACCGACATGGTGGTCGGCCGCTGGCACGGCCACCACGTGAACCTGCCCATCGGCGTGGTCACCGTGCGCCGCCGCAAAGTCAGCCTACAAGGAGATCTCTGGATGTCCGTCCTCGAAGCCACCGGCCAGCCCGCGCAATTCGGTCCGTAAGCCCAGACCGCCCGTTCCAAAACCCGGATGCTCGGGATTTCCCGTTGCCGCGCTCCGGCAACCCGGCCCCCCATGGCTCGACGCGTCATAGCCATGAGAACGCACTGGTTTTACGTGGCACGGGCATCTCACCCGTGGGTTCGGACATGGGCGAGACGCCCATGCCACGCCAAGCCGGCTACATTTTTATTTGTGCGACAAAAACTGACAAACCTCGCTTTGACCCCTTCGGATTAAATCCCCGGACCCGGACACGGTCGCGGGGAGTCTTGAAAACCCGGCCTAGCTGGCGCCGAGGAGCGCGGCCTGATGGGCGATGAAAAAATCACGGAGGGTTGAGGGCGCCTGGCCGGTCAGTTCCTGGATCGCGTTCGATGCCACCGCGAATTCGCCTTTGGCCAACGCGACATCGAACGACGCGTAAACGTGCGCGATCGGCTCGGGCAATCCCGCCTTCACCATGCCTGCGACCAGCGAGGGCTGATCCACCGGCACGTGGCTGAGGGGGCGACCGACGATCTCCGACGCGATGCGGGCGATATCGCCATGGGTGAGAAGTTCCGGCCCGGTGATGTCCAGCGTGCGCGTGCCGGTGAATGCGGAGGCGAGTGCCGCTGCGGCCGCGCGGGCGGCGTCTTTGCGGGTGACAAAGCCTGCCTTGCCGGTGGCGCCCGCCGTGAACCATTGCCCTGCGGCGAAGGCGTGGGGGAGCGAGCCGAAGAGATTTTCGGCGTAGAGATTGTTGCGCAGGATCGTGTGGCCGATTGGAGAGGCCGCGAGCGCCGCCTCGGTTTGCTGGTGGTCGGGGTTGATCAACACCGCCGAGCCGGGCACCGCGTTGACGAACGAGGTGTAGATGATGTGTTGAACCCCGGCCTTCACGGCGGCGTTGATCGCCGCCTGGTGTTGGGCGAAGCGGCGACCGGGACGATCAAGCGCGTCCGTGCTGATGATCAGCACGCGATCCACACCGGCGAACGCGGCGGGCAGCGTCTCGGGCTTTTCGAAGTCGAGCGCGCGGGCTTGCGCGCCTTGGGCGACGAGCGCGGCGAGTTTCTGCGGGTCGCGAGAACCCGCGATGACGGTGTCGGCCTTGCGGGCGAGCAGGAATTCGACGGCTTGGCGGCCGAGATTACCGGAGGCTCCGGTGACGAGGAGAGTGCGTGGTGTGGACATAAGAGGAAAGAGACTGCCGGGATTTGGTTCCCGATTCGATGCTTGGTTCCGAAAGAATACCAAGCCAGGTTAATTCTAACAAGAGGGGTTCTTTTCGTAAGCTGGTTACGACGAGGTAACCGCATCCCCGTCTCTCCATCCCATGCCCGTGAAGTCCAAATCCAAGATTGCCAAACCGCAGCCTGTTGAACGTGGCAGTGCGCTATCGGCGCGCTGTCCGATTCGCGATGTGCTGGATCGGATCGGCGACCGCTGGAGCCTGCTGGTGCTCCTGACCTTGTCCGACGGCACGATGAGGTTTTCGGTGCTTAAGCGCGCCATCGGCGACATTTCACAGCGGATGCTCGCGCAGACACTGCGCACGTTGGAGCAGGACGGGTTGTTGACGCGGATGGTCTTCCCGAGCGTGCCACCCCGGGTCGATTACACGCTCACGCCGATGGGGTATTCGCTGTTGGCGAAACTGGAGCCGCTGGTGGAGTGGGCGGAGGTGAACCACCCGGCGGTGAAGGCCGCGCGAAAAGCCTACGTGCCGCCTCTCCGCGCCACCGCCCTGTAGGGTTAGGGGAAAGTTCCGGGCCATCGCTGGCACTCTACGAGTGAAGCGAGAAAGGGCGCTGGGCCGGCGTTGTAACAGGAAGTGACGTCAGCACCTCGCTTCCGACGTGGCATGGGCATCCTGCCCATGCCATTTTCCCAATCCTGTTACACCTGGCACATCGACAACCCTCATCGGGTAGGCAGCCAGCTTGCTGGCGCGTTCGGAGCGCGTGCAAGCACGCAGCCTACGCGACGGGACGCGACGAGCCCGGAACGCCGGCTTACCGGACGGGCCCGACGCGGAAGAGGCGCGCGCCGTGGGCGGGCACCTCGGCGGAAATCTCGCCCTTCACGGGAGCGAGATTGGTGTGAGTCCAGAGATCGCGCACCTGGACCTCGCCGGAGAAACCGAGATCGGCCAGGGGCACGCGCACGGTGGCGGACGGGGTAACGGCGGTGTCGCTCGCGAGAACGCGGAAGCGAACCGTGGCGCCGTCCTTGTGGCCGACGCCGACATCGTCGATGGCGGCGAAAGCCTGAAAGCGCGTGTAGCCCGATGGCACGGCGAAGGCGAGGTGGGCGGGGGCGTGGGCACCGATACCGTCGGCCACCGGTTTTCCCTGGAGGCGAAGCGGCGCTCCGGCGGCGCCGATGCCGACGGCGACATTGCCCCAGCCGGTCGAGGCCGAGACCCAGCCTTGCTTGGTCAGGCGGAGTTCGCCCGCCGGACCGGTGAGGCGGGGATCGGACCAGACGACGTGGTCGCCCGTGATGCCGTCGCCGGCATCGTCGGCCATGAGGTGAAGCGTTTTCGCACCGGTGATGTCCACGTCGAGTTCCACGCCCTGGCCGGGAGTGTGGCGGTCGATGACCTCGGTCTCCTGGAGCTTGCGCGCGGTCTCGTAGTCCTCGCGGGCGTTGAAGAGGGCCACGTATTTATCGGCCGAGCCGGGGATGTCGGCGACCCAGGCGATGAGGCTGTCGGCGGTGCGGAAGAGCTGGCGGTTGTTCGCGCTGTGCTGATTGACGGCGAGGACCTCGTCGTTGGTGAGGAGCGCGAGCGTGGCTTCGTCGAGCTTGGTCATATCGGCGCCGAGGATGAGCGGGGAGCGGGCGATAGACCAAAGCGTCATGAGGGTGAACTGCTCGTCGCGTGTGAAGTGGGTCTCGCGACCGAACTGGACGCGACCGAGGGGCAGCATGTCGGCATCGGGCCAGGCGCCGGCGCGACGGTGCGGAGTCCAGTCGTGGAGGCGTTTGAACTGGGAGCGGAGGGAGGACCAGTTGTCCCAGAAGTCGTCGCTGATGCGCCACATGTTGGCGTGGTCGGCGACGTGCGCGCCGCGGTCGAGAGGCGTCTCGCCGGGGGAGAGGCTGAAGACGATGGGGCGGCCGGTCTTGGTGATGGCGCGGCGGATAGCCTCGATCTCCAGCTTCTGCACCTCGTCGTAGGGGCGGGAAATGTCGTCAACCTTGATGAAGTCCACGCCCCATCCGGCGTAGAGGGCGAGGAGCGAATCGTAGTAGGCCTGTCCGCCGGGGCGGCGGACATCGACGCCATACATATCCGGATTCCAACCACAGATGCTGGAGGTGTCAGCGATGTCGGCGGCGTGTTTGTCGGAGCCGAGGATGGCTGTATTCTGCGTCACCGCCTGGCGCGCGATGCCGCGCATGAGGTGGATGCCGAACTTGAGGCCGAGAGAATGAATATAAGTGGCGAGCGGTTTAAAACCGGCGCCATTGGCGGCGGAGGGGAATTTTTCCGGCGCCGGCACGAGGCGGCTGTATTTGTCCATCGCGCACTTCGCGCCGGGGGTATAGTCGTGGCCCTGCGCGGTCGGTTGATACCACTCGATGTCCACGACGACGTATTGCCAGCCGTGGGTCTTGAGCTTGGCCGCCATGACGTCGGCGTTGGCCTTGGTCTGCGCCTCGGTGACGGTGGTGCCGAAACAGTCCCAGCTGTTCCAGCCCATGGGCGGGGTGGCGGCCCAGGCATGGAAATCGGCGACGGGGGCCGCAGAGGCGGACAGGGTGGCGGACAGGAGCGTGAACGCGGTGAGCGCGGAACGAGCCAGCCCAAGGGCATGGCAATTGATTGGGGGTTGGGGGAGGTCTGGTTTCATGGAAAAGAGATTGTTTGCGTGCGTTCAGTTTTGGGTGAAGCGGAGGCGGGCGAAGAGGGGTGGAAGCGGCGATAGTTTAGTCGCGCAGCGTGATCTTGAGGTTCAACGGGCGCGAAGGTGCCGCGGACATCGTCCTAGCGCCGCCACCGTTTCGTCTCTCTATTTGACCGTCGTGAACTTGTAGAGCACTACGCCGTGCGCCGGGATCGTGAGCGGGAGGGAACCCATCGCGGTGTTCACTGCGGCCAGGTTTTTCTGCCTCCAGAGATCGCGTGGGGTCTGCTTGCCGGCGAGGCCGAGTTTTGAGAAATCTTTGAACGACAATTCCATTGGCTTCACGCTGCGGTTAAAGAAACCGACGGCGCGGCTGCCGTCCTCCAGGTCGCGGGCGTAAACGCGCAGGTCGCCGTCATTGATGACGCACGTCGCCTGTTTTCCGAGCGGATCCTGGTCAACGGCGATGACTTCGTCGTTCGTGAGCAGCGAGAGCGTGAAGGCGTCGAACTTGGTCATGTCGCAGCCGATGAGCAGCGGCGCGGAAAGCAGGCACCATAAACTGATGTGCGTGTATTGCTCGTCCGGCGTGAGCCGGGTCGGATGCGGCTTGCCCCAGCCGACGTGGCCGACGACGAGCATGTCGGGATCGTTCCAGTTGCCGGGCTTGGAAAACGGCGCGGCCTGGTTCTGCTGGTCAAAACCGATACTGCTCATGCTCTCCCACGTGTCCACGATGTCCCAGGTCGTGCGCCAGCAATTGCCATCGACCGACGCGCCCCATTTCCAGACCTCGGACATGCCGTATTCGCAAACACTGAAAACGATGTCGCGCTTCTGCTCGCGCAAAAATTTCCCCATCAGGCGAAACGGATGAGTCGCGGCTTCGACATCGCTTTTCCCCTTCTCGCCTGCATCCCACGACGAAATGCTGTCGTCCGTGGCTGCTTTCCCATCGCAGATGCCGCCGTAGCTACACCAGTCGTATTTGAAATAATCAAAACCCCACTTCGCATACGTCTGCGCGTCCTGCTGTTCATGGCCGAAGCTGCCCGCGCAACCGCCGCACGTCCACGGGCCGGGCGAAGAATACAAACCGATCTTCAACCCCAGTCCGTGAACGTAATCCGCCAGACCTTTCATGTCGGGAAAGCGCGCGTTCGGCAGGACAAAACCGTTCGTGTCGCGAAACGGCCCGTGCAGCGTCGGGTCATCCGATCCGCGATTGTTCTGCCAGAAGTCATCGATGTTGACGTAAGTCCAGCCGTGGTTGGCAAGGCCGCTCTTGACCAGCACATTGGCGGCAGCTTTCACCCTGTCGGCGGAAACCTCTTGGGCGAAGCAGTTCCAACTGTTCCAGCCCATCGGCGGCGTAAGCGCGATCTGGTCGCCGCAGACGATGCGGAATTTTTTCTCCACCGAGCCACGGGAATTTTTCGCGCCGAGCATAACGATGTGCTCACCTTTCATTGCGAGCGCCCCGGTGATGCGACCTGTGGCCGGATCGAGCTTCAGTCCCTGGGGAAGATTCTGCGCGGAGAAGCTCATCGGGCGGTCGCCGGTCGCGGCAATGGTGAACAGGAACGGCGACCCGGGCCGCACGCCAAAGACGGATGCGCCGTTGATGCGCGGCGAGGCCGGTGCGGGCGGAGTGAGAATGTAGGGCTCGACCGATGCGGCGGCTATTGAGTTGGCTGCAAGCATGGCCATCGCCAGCAGCGCGAGAGAGAGTCGTATAAGGGTGTTCATAGGAGTAAGGTATTTATGGGGAAAATGGACCGGCGTAGGCCGGACGCGGAAAGGAATCGGAGCTGCGTTCAGCGGGCCGGGGCCATTGGGAACGAGGCGGAGGGTGCGTGGGTAGATGTGTTCAGGGGCGTTGAGGTGGACCGTCTCAACGCAGGAGACGGGCGTCGTAGAGCGGTGACTGTCCTGGCGCGAGAGTCGCCGGCTTCGGCGTGGGCGCGTTGACGGCTTTGATGAGAAGATTGTCGAACCACGGCGTGCTGAGCTTTTTCTCCTCGCCGGCACCCGCGAGCAGGCCGGCCATGCCGCGGGAGTAAAGATTGTCTGTCACGCTCAG
>JAHFTG010000100.1 GCA_023269455.1 Opitutaceae bacterium
CAGGCGTTTTTTGCGCGGCTGCTGGAGGACGAGGCGGACGCGTTGCGGCTCGTCGCGCCGGAGAAGGGGCGATTCCGCTCGTTCCTGCTGGTGGCGTTCAAGCGTTTCATGGCCAACGCCTGGGACAAGGAGCGCACGCAAAAACGCGGCGGCGCGCATGCGCATGTCGCGTTCGATTCGGCGCTGGCCGAGAGTGGTTACCATGCCGGCCTGCGCGACGAGGCTTCGGCGGAAAAGCTCTACGAGCACCGCTGGGCGCTGACGCTGCTCGAAAGGGCGATGACGCGGTTGCGGGAGGAGTTTGTCGCGGCGGGCAAGGCGAACGATTTCGACTGCCTGAAGACGCAGATGGCCGCGCCACGGAATGGGGCCGGTTATGCGGAAGTGGCGGCCAAGCTCGGCATGACCGAAGGTGCCGCGCGCGTGGCGGTGCACCGTCTGCGTCGTAGGTTTCGCGAGGTGTTTCGCGAAGAAATCTCCCATACGGTTGCTGACGTCGCGGAGATCGACGACGAGGTCCGGCACCTGCTGGCGGTTTTGAGTGGCTGAAGATTTTTCAACAAACTGTGTAACGACGGGACTTTTTTCCTGATTTACCCGGTGATGAACCCCATGCCCGCTTCTCGTCCGTGTCCCCAATGCGGTTTGCCGATTCCAGCCGGTGCTTCCGAGGGACTTTGTCCGCGTTGCCTGCTCGCGCTCAATCTCGCCGCGCAAAGCCATATGGCCGGCGACACCCAGCCGCCCGCCGGGAATCAGGCCGTGCCTCCGCCGCCGCTCGAAGAGGTGGCGAAACTATTTCCACAACTGGAGATCATCCGGCTTGTCGGCATGGGCGGCATGGGTGCGGTGTATCAGGCGCGGCAGCCGGCGCTCGACCGGTTCGTCGCGCTCAAGTTATTGCACACGCCGCCGGCCAACGATCCCGGTTTCGCGGAGCGTTTCGCACAGGAGGCGCGGGCGCTGGCGAAGCTCAACCATCCGAACATCGTGGCGCTTTACGAATCCGGCCAGGCCGGCGGGCGTCCGTATTTTTTGATGGAGTTCGTCGACGGCCTGAACCTACGCCAGCTTCAGCAGGCCGGGCGGCTTTCTCCGCGCGAAGCGTTGCAGATCGTCCCTCAGGTGTGCGACGCGCTCCAATACGCGCACGACGAGGGCATCGTTCACCGCGATATCAAGCCGGAGAACGTGCTCATCGACCGCAAGGGCCGCGTGAAGGTGGCCGACTTCGGCCTCGCCAAGCTGATGGGACGCGAGACCGCCGCGACCCGGCTCACGGGTGCGGGCCATACGATGGGCACGCCGCACTACATGGCGCCGGAGCAGGTGGAGCATCCGCTGGAGGTGGACCACCGCGCGGATATTTTTTCGCTGGGCGTGGTGTTTTACGAGCTGCTCACCGGCGAGCTGCCATTGGGGAAATTCCCCGTGCCGTCGAAAAAGGTGCGGATCGACGTGCGCCTCGACGAGGTGGTCCTGCGGGCCTTGGAAAAGGAGCCGGCGCTGCGTTACGGGCAGGCGAGCGAGCTGAAAACGCGAGTCGAGACGATTGCCAAGGGGTCGATGTCGGGCGTGTGGTCGCCTTTGAGCGGAGCGGTGCCGTCAAACATGCGGGGGCTGGCTTACGTTGCCTTGGGCTGGCTGGTTGCAGGCTTGATCGGTGTGCCGACCATGACAGCTTTGTCCCACGAGCCGGGGGCGCTATGTTTCGGGGTGACGACCGGTCTCATGGCACTTGTTTGTGGCATCGAGGCCCGTAGTGAGCGGCTGGGGCGGAGAGTCGCCTGGGCGACGGCGGCGATCTTAGTCGCGTTCGGGCTGACGATGGGAGTTTGGACGGTCGTGCGGCGGAGCCAGACGGCGCAAAACATGGCCGCCATGCAAAACCAGGTTGAGGAAAATCGGCGGCAGGCCGATGCGTCGGCACCGCAGGCTGCACGGGATTGGCTGTCGCTTATGGACGGAGGGAATTACGCCGGGAGTTGGGACGCTGCTGCGGCGAGTTTTCGGCAGGCGGTGACGAGAGCGGACTGGGTGGCCGAGTCGGGGAAAGTCCGTCGTCCGCTTGGCGCGGTGCTTTCGCGTAGTGGGGGCACGACGCAGCAGGTCTCGACTTTTCCCGGCATGCCGGACGGCGCTTATTGGATCGCGGAGTTCGACACGGCGTTTGCCGGGTTGAAGCTGGCGACCGAGGTCGTGACGTTTGCGCGGGAAAAGGACGGGCAATGGCGGATGATCGGCTATCTCATCCGTCCGCGCACGGAGACGGAGCGGGCCGTGATCGTCGCGGCGCGGGCCTGGCTGGCGGAAATCGACGCGGGCGACTATGCCGCGAGCTGGCGCGACGCTTCGCGGTTGTTTCGCGATACGCTGTCTCAGAAGAAATGGGAGGAGGCGTTGGAGGAAGTTCGCCGGCCGCTCGGAGCGCGGTTGTTTCGCACCGCAGACGCTTGCACGACGACGACCACCCTGCCGGGCGTGCCCGCAGGCCAGTATGTGGTGATGCAGTTCAACGCGTCGTTTGCGGAGGACAAATCCGCCGTGGAGACGGTCACGTTCATGCAGGAAAAAGACGGGACGTGGCGGGCGGCGGGGTATTTTATCAAGTGAGCAATCACCGGAAAATCAATGAACACCCCAAAACGCACGATCTGGTTTCCTGCGAAAACCTATGGCTACGGATGGGCCCCTCCGGTTTGCTGGCAGGGCTGGGTTGTAATCGGGGTTTATGTGGCCCTGCTGGTGACCGGCGCGATCTGGCTTCTGTCTAAAAACGCAGTCGAGAGTTTTGTCGCTTATGCCTTGGGCATGTCTCTGGCCTTGGTGGTGGTCTGCTGGCTGAAGGGCGAGAAGCCCGCTTGGCGCTGGGGCCGTCGAGTTGATCACCGATCCGGCATCGGAAAAATTGAGAAACGGGAATAAAACAGAAAAACCAGCCAACCCTGCGGTTGACTGGTCTTTCAGCTCTCAACTTTCAGCCTGCTTACTTCTTCTTCGGGGGCGTGACGTTTTTGATCTTCTTGCCGCCTTTGCCGGTGCCGCTGGGGACGCCGAGCGGGGTGGGGGTCGCATCAACCGTGTATTTGTTGACCACGAGCTGCTGGCCGATGGTGAACAGGCCGTTGATCGTCGAATACAGGGCGAGCGCGCAGGAGAAGTTGTAGCAGATCAGCGTGAAGAAAAACGGCATGAACTTGAAAATCTTCTGCTGGGTCGAATCGATCGAGGGCTGCGGGGTGAGGCGCATCTGGAAGACCATGGTGGCACCCATGAGCACGGGCATGATGTTGATCGGAACTCCGAAAAGGTGCGCGATGGTGTCGGGGGCAGATAAGTCGGTCGCCCACAGGAAGCCTTGGAAGCGCAGCTCGGCGGTGCCTTGCAACATGCTGTAGAAGCCCACGAAGAGCGGGATGGTGATGAGGACGGGAATGCAGCCACCCATGGGGTTAACCTTGTGTTCCTTGAAGAGCTCCATCGTCGCCTGGTTGAGCTTCTGGGGCTGGTCCTTGTATTTCTCGCGGACGGCCTGCATGAGGGGCTGGAGTTTCTGCATGCGCTTGGCCGAGCGGGAGGCGGCGAGGGTGAAGGGCAGCGAGATGATCTTGAGGAGGAGCGTCATCAGGATGATGGCGACACCCCAGTTTTTCACGAAGGAGTGCATCCAGTTCATCAGGGTGTTCATCGCCGGGGCGATCACGCCGCTGAAGAAGATGCGGTTAAAGAAATAGTGGTCATATTGCATGACCTTGTCCTCGTTGTGCGCGAACTTGGACAGGCGGGTGTATTCCTTGGGGCCGACGTAGAGGTCGCCCGCGAACGAGGTGGTGCCCTTGGCGGGGAGCGGCGGGAGGTCGAGCTTGATGTCGCCGGTCAGGCCGATGTTGGGCTGGGTGCTGCCTTTGAGCGGGGCGAGCTCGACGGGGCGAACGATGATGCCGGTGCCGGATTTATCGGGCGTGAAGATGCTGGCAAAGAACTGGTTTTTAATGGTGGCCCAGACGACGGGGCCGGGATGCTCGATGACGGACTTGGGCGGGTTCTCTTTGCCGAACCAGGTGAGGAAACCGCCGCCTTTGAATTCGCCGGTCTCGGTGACCACGGCCTTGTCGCCGTCGTAGGTGGCGACGTTGAGATAGAGGCCGGCGTCGTTGGTGCTGACGAGGGCGGAGGTGCCGAGGTTCAGGACGTTGGGCAGCGGGGCGGGCAGATCGGTGAGATTGCGAAACGTGGTCTCGTGGCGGATACGGTAGGGATCGCCGGTGGTGTCGCCCGGCGCGTGGAGGGTGTAACGGCGCGTGACCTCGATGCGGTTTTCAAAAACGGCGCGGTAAACGACCTCGGTGGGCGTTGCGCTGACGAGCTGGAAGCGGGTGCCCTGGTCGAGGCCGGCGTAGCCGCTGAAGGCGAGGATGGGGGCGGCGTGCGTCTGGTTGAAGACGAAGGGCTCGGGGCTGCTTTGGTTGGCGGTGTATTTCTTGAAGGCGACGTTGCTGATGGCGCCACCGAAATCGGTGAGGCGCAGCTCGACGTAGTCGTTGGCGAGCGTGGTGGTGGTGGCGTGGGCGTTGTCGTCCACGAGGGCGGCGAAGGCCGGAGAGTTGGCGTTCGCGGGGAGCGTGGAGACGGCGGTCTGGCCGAGGGTGGCGGCGGGACCGGTCGAGCCGGGTGTCGAGGCCGCGATGGCGACGGGAGCCGGAGCGGGCGGCGTGTGCTGGCTGGTGTAGTAAAGGCTGCCGAAGGCGAGGAGGAGCAGGAGGACCCCGATGGTCGTGTTCTTTTTATCCATGAAAAGGGAAGGCTGGGAGTGGCGTTTAAAAAAATGAAGGGCTAAAAAATTCAACTGCGCACGCAGGCCGGGCGCGAGGCACGGCGGGGTGTTTTGGCGGGCACGGGATCGAAGCCGCCGGCGTGCAGGGGCGTGCAGCGAAGCAGGCGGCGAAGCGCGAACCACGCGCCGATCAACGCGCCGTGAGTGCGGACGGCCTCGGCCGCGTAGTGCGAACAGGTGGGGTGAAACCGGCAGCCGCAGGCGGACCCGAACACTGCCGGGAGCACGGGGGACAATGTGCGCTGATACAGCCAGACGAGCCCGAGGAGCGCGCGCGTGGGGAGGCGGGCGGCGAACCGGAGGAGTTTGGCGGGTGCATCAGGCATGGGCGGGCGGGAAAATTTTGCGGCAGGCGTCCACGAACTTTCGTTCGATCTCGCGATACTCAAGCCGATTGAGCGAGCTGCGGGCGACGAGAAGGAGATCATGCCCGGCGGGCACAAGTTCCTGATATTGACGAAAAACTTCGCGGAGGCGGCGTTTGGCGCGAGCGCGTTTCACGGCGTTGCCGACGGCGGAGCGGGAGGCGACCACGCCGAGACGGGCATCGGCAGGCGGATTTTCAGGCGCGGAAATCGATGGCGGGGCGAGCATCGGCTCGCCAATGCTCGGTGCCACTACGCTGGGCGAGGCTTCGGGTGCGGCGCGGCGGGCATACCAAAGCATAAAGGCGCCGCAATCATGGCGGCGCCCGTGGGTCCTGACATGCTGGAAATCCAACTGGCGCCGCAGACGTTGCTCGGCGCAGAAGCGCATGTAGGGGAGGAGATTGCTACGCCGGAAGGCGGACGCAGCTTAGACGACGGTCAGCCGTTTACGGCCTTTGCGACGGCGGTTTGCGAGGACCGCACGGCCACCTTTGGTGGCTTTACGGGCAAAGAAACCGATCTTGCGGGCGCGTTTTATGCGGTGCGGGCGAAAGGTGGGCATCATGGGCTTTTAAGTGGTTAAGAGGTGACGGAAGTGCCCGAGTAGGGGGCGGCTGTCAAGGGCGTGTTTGAGGGCACCTCAACTCCAGGCATGGAGCGGCGGGTTCACGCCGTTGAGGGCATGGTTGCCGATGATCGCGTATTTCCAGCGCACGGGGTCGTGCAAGGTGTGGGTGCGGGCGTTGCGCCAGTGGCGATCAAGGTTGTGTTCGGCGAGCGTCGAGCGCGTGCCGCCAAGTTCAAAGAGCTTGTTGGTCGCGGCGAGTGCAACCTCGGTGCTCAGCACTTTCGCCTCGGCCACGGTAAGCTGGGCTTGGGCAACGCTCGCGGCGGTCGGCTCGGCCACGGCGCGGTCCACGGCGTGACCGGCTTTTTCGAGGAGGGCCTGCGTGGCGTGCAGGCGGATGGTGAGGTCGCCGATGGCTTGGATGGTGTAGGGGTCTTGCGTGGCGTGGTCGTGGCCGCTGTCCACCCAGGCGCGGGCCTTGCCGCGCACGAAGGCGATGGTCTCGTCGATGGCGGTCTTGGCGATGCCGGTGTCCACAGCGGCTTGGATGATCTGGAAGATCGCGCCGTCGGCGGTGGGTTTATCGTAGCCTTTGTAGCCGGGGACGAGGTGGGTCTTGGGCACTTTGACGTGATCAAGAATGACGGTGCCGCTGAGCGTGGTGCGCTGGCCGAAGCTCGACCAGTCGTTGATGACGGTGAGGCCGGGGGCATCGCGCTCGGCGATGGCATACCAAGCGCGGCCTTCGTCGTCCAAGGCCACGATGGGCACGAGGTGGGCGAGAAGCGCGCCCGAGGAATAGAATTTTTTTCCGGTGACGATGACGTGGTCGCCGGCGTCGGTGAACTTGGTCTCGAAATCGGCCGCGCGCCTGGACCCGAATTCGGAGAAAGCGTTGCCGAAGCGGGTGCCTTTTAGGACTTCGACGAAGAGTAGTTTTTGTTGGGCCGGATCGGATACGGTGCGGAGCGCGGCGACCACGCCGAGGTGGTTTTGCGGGATCTGGCCGAGGGAGGAATCGGCGGCGGAGATGATTTCGATTACTTTGGCGATCGTGGCGTAGGAGAGCTCGGGGCCGCCGAAGGCTTTGGGGACGTTGATCGACCAGAGGCCGCTTTGGGAGAAGGCGTCGAGCTCCTCGACGGGCCAGAGGCGGTTGCGATCACGGTCCGAGGCGCCTTTGGCGAATTCTGCGGCGAGGCGTTCGGCGATGGCGATGGCTTCGGCGTCGGTTTTGATGATGTGGGCGGGCGTGGTAGGACGCGGGACGCCGGGAACGCCTTGCGGGCGGGAGGAGGGCAAGGGGGCTTCGACTTGGAGGATGGTGGACATGAGTTGGGTTGAGTTGAATTTCGGGTTTGAGGAATCAGGCGGTGGCGAGTTTTTCGCCGAGGTAAAAGGATTTGATGTCGGTGCGGCGGCGGAGGGTATCGGCATCGCTTTCGAGCACGGTGGTGCCGGTTTCGAGCACGATGGCGCGGTGCGCGTATTGGAGGGCGACGGTGGAGTTTTGCTCGGTCACGAGGATCGAGAGGCCCTCGGTTTGATTGAGGACGCGGAGCGTGCGAAAAATGCCCTGCACGATGAGGGGTGCGAGGCCCATGGAGGGTTCGTCGAGCACGAGAAGTTTGGGGCGGGCCATGAGAGCGCGACCGATGGCGGTCATCTGCTGTTCACCGCCGGAGGTGAGGCCGGTGACGGCTTTTCGTTTTTCAACGAGGCGGGGGAACAGCGTGTAAACGCGTTCCAGATCTTGGGACAGTTCTGCGCGAGTGGATCCGCGGCCGATGCCGCCGGTGACGAGGTTTTCCTCGACGGTGAGCGTGCGGAAGCAGTGGCGGCCTTCGAGCACCGGCACCAGGCCTCGCCGAACAAGATCGGCGGGGCGGGTGCGGGTGACATCGAGACCTTCGTAGCGGATGCGGCCGGCAGTGAGTCGTCCGCGCTCGGCTTGCAACAGGTTGGAGACGGCTTTGAGCGTGGTGGTCTTGCCGGAT
>JAHFTG010000397.1 GCA_023269455.1 Opitutaceae bacterium
CGGCCTCGTCTCCCGCTTCGAATGGGGACTCCCCGCCGACATCCAGGCCCCCGACTTCGAGACCCGTCTCGCCATCCTCCGCACCAAGGCCGCGACCCTGAAGTTCAACATCCCCGCCGATGTCGCCAACTTCATCGCCCTCCACATCGCGAAGAACATCCGCCGCCTCGAAGGCGCCCTCATCAAAGTCGCCAGCTACGCCACCCTCACCGGCAAGACCATCGACCTCGCCGCCACCGAGATGCTCCTCCAGGACGTCCTCATGGAGCAGGCGCAGAACCAGCTCACCATTGAGATCATCCAGAAACGCGTCGCCGATCACTACCAGATCCGCCACAGCGACATGACCAGCAAGCGCCGCCCCAACAACATCGCCATCCCCCGCCAGATCGCGATGTATCTCTCCCGCACGCTCACCAAACATTCCCTGCAAGACATCGGTGACGCCTTCGGCGGACGCGACCACGGCACCGTTATCCACGCCTGCAAAGCCGTGGACAACATGATGGAGCAAGACACCACCGCCCGCGGCAGCATCGAGTTCCTCCGCACCCAGCTCAGCCGCTGACCATTTACGATTTTAGATTTACGAATTACGATTCCCCTCGTGATTCTTTTGCCCCGACCTCCCCCGTCGGGGCTTTTTATTCCCTCCGCACCCGCCGTCCGCATCGCTTGCGTTGCCTTACCCAATCGTAAATCGTAACTCCTAAATCGTAAATTTCCGCATGATCCTCACTCCCGAACAAACCGCCGCCGTCTCCACCTGGGTCGCCGCCGGAGACAACCTCTCCACGATCCAAAAAAAGCTCCGTGACCAGTTCGAGGTCGCCATGACCTACATGGACGTCCGCTTCCTCGTGGACGACCTGAATCTCCAGCTCAAAGACCCGCCCAAGAAAGTGGACGCGAGCGACGTCAGCAAAGCCCAGCCCGCCGCTCCCGCCGCCGCTGGCGAGGCCCTCCCCGCCGACGGCGAACTCCCTCCCGCCGGCCCCGGCAGCGTAAGCCTCAACGTGGACAACGTCACCCTCATCCCCGGAGCCATCGCCAGCGGCGAAGTCACTTTCAGCGACGGCGTGACCGGCAAGTGGGTGATCGATAATCAAGGCCGCCCCGGCTTCACCAAAATCAGCCAGCCCGGCTACCGCCCCACGCCGGAGGACGGCCAGGAATTCATGCGCCTCCTCGAAATCGAGCTCCAAAAAAAGGGCCTGTAAGCCTCCTCTCCCTCGTTTTCTTTCAAACGGCGACCCTTCCGGTCGCCGTTTTAGTGTCCGCTCACTGCGGACGCCACGGCGCCATCAGCTTCCACACGAAACCCGTCCGCATGTTTTCCGCCATCAGCAGCGTGATGCCCTGATCTATCCCGATCACATCCGTCCCCACCCAACCCGTTACCGGGTTGAACGCATCGGCAAAACCATACGGCCCGTAAATCTTGTCGCCCCAGCGCGCGTGCATCTCGCGCAACGCCGCCAGACAGTCCGTCGGCACGAAGGGCAGCGAACCCGCCGCCGCGCACGGCACCACCGTCCCGTCGATCCGCGCATCAGCCACTCCGTTCACCGGCGGCCCGCCCCAATCCACGTAACCCGCCGCGCCGTCCGACGACGTCAGCCCCCACACGTTTTCCTCGTAGCCGGGAAATCGCCCGCGCAGATCGAGGCAAAACCGCTTCTGCGCCCGCGTCGCCGCGCACGCATTGGCAAAAAAATTAACCCCGCTCACCTCGTCCGTGAATCCACGCCAGTCCATCCACGCCTGCGGAAACTGATGCACGAAGAGCGGCGCATGCTGCAAAAACCGCTCGCCCGCATACTCGCACCACGGCGCGCGCCGCCAAGCCGACCACGTTGACGCCGGTGCGCGCTGCGTCGCCCCGTTCACCGCGAACCACGTCATGCCGTAATGCTCCGAATACTGGTCCCAACTCCACTTCATAAACCCGTTTTCAGGCATCCAGCCATGCCGAATGCGACCGCCCTCATCGACCATCCACGGCCAATCAACGCGCGCCTCGATCGCCTGCGCCAACTCGGCCACCGCCCCGCCAAAATAACGCCCTGCCGACAACGCGCCAAAAATCGCCAGCCCCGTGTCGATGGTCGATGCCTCGCAGTTCCACCCGCGCACGCCCGTGCGCATATCCACGAAATGATAAAAAAATCCGTGCTCATGCTCTACATCGCGCCACAACGTGCGCAGCACGCGCTCCGCGCAGGCCCGACACTCGGCCTTCG
>JAHFTG010000101.1 GCA_023269455.1 Opitutaceae bacterium
CAGCGACTCCATCTCCCCGGTCGTGATGACCGGGAAGTCGCCCATGGTAATCAGCGAGCCGGAGATGCGCGCACGGGGGGGAAGCCCGACGAGCAGATGAAGATCGGAACCGTCTTTCGCCCGCATGGCGCGGAGCATGAGATCAATCGCAGGCATGGGATATGGGTAAGGGGTAAAAATTAGCGGCCGCCGGGGATATTCTGGCGGACGAGACGGTTGGTGATGTTGGCGACGGCGACTTCGTTGGAGATTTTCTTGTCGTGCCAGAGGGCGAGGATGGCGTTGTCCATCGAGATCATGCCCTCGCGTTTGCCGGTGTCCAAGGCGTTGGGCACGTTCTGGGTCTTGCCGTCTCGGATCATCGCGGAAACCGCGAGCGTGTTGACGAGCAGTTCGCACGCGAGCACCACGCCACCGCCGACCGCCGGCAGCAGGCGTTGGCAGATGATGCCGCGAAGGCTCTCCGCCACCATCGCGCGAATCTGCGGCTGCTGGCTGGGCGGGAAAACGTCGAGGATGCGGTTGAGCGTGGTGGTCGCGTCGCTCGTGTGCATCGTGCCGATCACCAAGTGGCCGGTCTCCGAGGCGGTGACGGCCATCTCGATCGTCTCCAGGTCGCGCAGCTCGCCGATCACGATCACATCGGGGTCTTCACGGAGAGAGCTTTTGAGCGCAGTGGCAAACGTCTCGGTGTGTTCGCCGGCCTGCCGCTGAGTCACGTTGCAACCAAGGCTCGGGTGCAAAAACTCGATCGGATCCTCGACTGTGATGATGTGGTCGGTGCGCGTGCGATTGAGCTCGTCGATGAGCGAATTCAGCGTCGTCGTCTTGCCCGCGCCCACGGGGCCGGTGACGAGGATCAGGCCGTTGTGGTAGCTGAGGAGCTTCTTGATGACGTCGATGTTTTTGAACCCGAGCTCGGCAGGCGTAAGGACTTTTTCCGGCACGATGCGGTAGGTGCCCGTCACGCCGTCTTTCTGGACCATGAGGTTCACGCGAATGCGGCGACCGCCTTCCATCTCAAGAGCATAGTCAAAATCACGCTTGGCCTCGAACGCCTCCAACTGTTTCGCCGAGAGGAGCGAAGCATTGAGCTTGTTCGCTTCGTCGGCCGAAAGCGGCTTCGAGCCGAAAAACTCCAGCACGCGCATGTTGCGCACAAACGGCGGCGCGCCCGCCGAAAGGTGCAGGTCGCTCGCGCCCATTTTTTGGACGGTCTTAAGCAGATCGAGCATGAATGACTTCAACTGCTCGACCGTCATCGCCCCCACTCCGCTGAAATCATCATTGACCGGGCTGGGCGCAGACACGGCTACCGGGGCCGGAGGTTTTGCGGCCCCGGACGGAACCACCGGAGCAGGCGGCGGTGTCGCGACAGGACGTGGCGCAGGGGCCGGGGCGACAGCGGAGGCCTGAGGAACCGGAGCGGAAATGGCCAGCGCGGGCGGTTCGACCCCCGACTCGGCGATCTCGTGGGATTCGGTCACCAAACGACGCAGTTTATCGAGATCCGTCGCGAGCTTCTGGTGGTAAAGAACCGCCGCAAAAGCCTCTGCATCGGCGTCGGACGGAAGCGTCAGGGCGACTTGCGCCGCGATCTTGGCGCTGACGAGACCTTCTTGGGCGCAAAGCGAGGCAAACCACTTGACTTCGTTTTTCATGGGGTGAGGGGCTGGCTAGCGAAGAGAAGCCGGTGACGTATGAAAACTAAAAACTTCGACCGGTATTCAAATGCCGCAGACCGCAACCGACTCCGCCGGTTCACATGCCGTCGAATCCCTTTAGACGGGAACAAATTCCCGCGCCCGTTGACCAGTCGGCCAGCGAAACAAATCCGCCATAAACATTATCCTCAATCCCATGAAAACATCATCCCTCATCGCCACCTCGATCCTCGCCGCCGTGGCCTCCCTCGGCACCGTCGGCTGCTCGACCTTCGAGAAATCCGCGCCCGATGCCACCAAGCCCGTCGGCGGAAAAGCGATCAACCTGCTCCAGTTCCGCAACGACGTGCAGGCCACCCGCAGCGCCATCGCCCGCACCAATGACGCGCTGAGCCGCATCCCCGGTTCGCCCAACGCCCAGGACGCCTACGCCACCTATAGCGCAGAACTCACCACGCTGGCGGCGCTGACGGAAAAGACCTCCTTGGAATCCGCCGCCGTGCGCAACTCCGGCAAGGAACTCTTTGCCCAATGGGACGCCGAGACCCAGTCGATCAAGAATCCCGACATCCGCGCCATCGCCGAGACGCGCCGCGCCAAGCTCCAGGCCGCTTACGGCGAAATGCTCACGCCGCTCATCGAAGCCCGCGCCAACTTCACCCCGCTGATTTCCGACTTCACCGATCTCCGCAAAGCCCTCGCGCTCGACCTCACGCCCGCCGGCATCGACGCCGTGAAGCCGCTCATCACGAAAGTGAACGCCGAATCCGTGACCACCATCAAGAGCCTCGACGCTCTCGCGGTCGAACTCGACAAGATCGCCGCCGTCCTCCCGCCTCCCACCGTGGCTCCGGTCAAGTAACCCGACGCACCCCGCGCATTCGCCCCCCCATCAAGCCCGGCCATCATGGCCGGGCTTTTTTGCGTCCGTGTTTTCCCTCATCTTACCCTTTGCGTCCCGACGCCTTTGAGTTTCACTTCGCGATTCCAGTCATGATCGAGGTTCAAAATCTTACCCGCATCTTCCGCACTTATAAAAAGCAGCCCGGCTTCTGGGGCGGGGTGCGCGGCCTGTTCAAGCGTGAGTTTGAAGAAACCGCCGCCGCCAAAAACATCACCTTCTCCATCGGCGAAGGAGAACTCGTCGGCTTCCTCGGGCCCAACGGCGCGGGCAAGACCACGACGCTCAAGATGCTCTCGGGCCTCATCTACCCCACAAGCGGCACCGCCCGCGTCGCCGGCTACGATCCCGGCAAACGAGAGAACGCCTACCGCCGCCTCTTCGCCCTCGTGCTCGGCCAGAAAAACCAGCTCTGGTGGGATCTTCCCGCCATCGAATCCTTCCTCCTCCTGCGTCACATTTACGGGATTCCCGCCGCCCAGTATCAGGAAACTCTGGACGAACTCGTCGATCTGCTCGACGTGCGCGCCAAGCTCAATGTCATGGTCCGCGAGCTCTCCCTCGGCGAACGCATGAAGATGGAACTCATCGCCGCCCTGCTCCACCGCCCGCGCGTCCTCTTTCTCGACGAGCCCACCATCGGCCTCGACGTTATCTCCCAGAAATCCGTCCGCCGCTTCCTTCGCGAATACAACCGCAAGCACAAGGTCACGATCCTCCTCACGAGCCACTACATGGCCGACATCAAGGAACTCTGCGACCGCGTGATCGTGATCCACAAGGGCTTAAAAATCTACGACGGCGCCCTCGCCCGCCTCGAAAACGCCGACGGCAGCCGAAAAAAAATCATCACCTTTCTCCCCGCCGGCGGCACGTTCCCCGAGACATGGCAATCGCGCCACGGCGAAACCAAACGCGACGTCGAAACGGGCAAATTCATCGTCCGCGTTCCGAGTGACAACGTCGTCGCCGTCTCGCAGGAAATCCTCACCACCGGTCCCGTCGCCGACATCACAATTGAGGATATTCCCCTAGAAGACGTGATCTCCGAACTCTTCGCCGCGCAGTGACCGTATCCGCGCGCGGGATTCGCCCCCTCAAGGTTAGTTGCGCGCCAAACGGCTATTTGCGTGAAAACCCCGATGATAGAGTTCGCAATTCATAACACGCTTCGATTTCACCTAGTCGATGTCCATGCAATCGACCCTGGATCTGCTCCCGGTTTTTTGCGCGATCGCGCTCTATGCGGCACGCGTCCGTGAGTTTTTCGTAAAACGCAACGTCATCACCGGAGAGATCAACGAACGCGCCACCTTCCTCGCGCTGTTCTTGAGCGGCACGCTGGTGGTCACGCTAGCCCTCGTGGAATACCTGGTGCGCCACACCGGTTTTCATGCGCCCGGCTTCATCGCCGGCATCATCGTCGCGAGTCTTTCCTTTATCGTGCGTGCAGGTGCCGTGCGCGCGCTTGGGCGCATGTGGAGCCTCCACATCGAGATTCGCCGCGAGCACGAACTCGTCCGCGGCGGACCGTTCCGCTGGGTGCGTCACCCGATCTATCTGGCGGCGATTCTTGAGCTGGTCGGGGCGATGCTCTTCATGAATTCGCTCTACACGTGGGCGGTGTTTTTGTTTTTCTTCCTGCCCAGTTTGTTCGCCCGCATCCGCTTGGAAGAGCGCGCGATGATCGCCCAGTTTGGTGACGATTACCTCCGGTATCGAGAGACCACGCCCGCCGTCTTGCCCTGGCGCGGCCCCACCTGCTGATTTCCCCCATGGACTACCCCGAGCGTAGAGTCGTCGTAACAGGCATCGGCCTGCTGGCGCCCAACGGCCTCACCGTGGACGCCTTCTGGGAAAGCCTCTGCGCCGGCCGCAGCGGCGCAGGCCCGATCACGCATTTCGACGCATCCAAACTCCCCACCCGCATCGCGTGCGAACTCAAGGGCTTTGATGCCGGCAACTACATCGACCCCAAAAAAGCCAAGCGTCTGGACCCATCGCTTCAATTTGGAGTCATCGCCTCGAAACTAGCCTTCGCCGACGCCGGCCTGACTGCCGAATCCATCGATCCCTCACGTGTTTCCATTTTTGAAGGCACGTCGGTAGGAGGAATGCGCAGCACGTTGGAGGGTAACCTCACCTATCTGGAAAAAGGTTATAGGGCAATGAGTCCGTTTGGTCTGATCAATGCCTATTGCGGCGGTGGCAGTTCAGAGATCGCCCTTGAGCTCGGGCTTCCCGGTCGCGCCGTGACCATTTGCACAGCCTGCTCATCGGGCAACGACGCTATCGGCTTTGGCCTTCAGGCTATCCGTGAAGACGAAAGTGACATCGTGATCGCCGGTGCAACCGAAGCCCCCATTGTCGGCGGCTACATCGGTATTTTCTCAGCCGCCAAATCTCTGGCCCGCGGCAACGATAATCCTCAGACGGCGATGAAGCCCTTCGACCGCAAGCGCGACGGGTTTTTATTGGGAGAAGGCGCGGCCTTTGTTGTTTTGGAGGAACTGTCTCATGCCATCGCCCGCAATGCCCGTATTTACGCCGAGGTGGTGGGTCAGGGCTCCAGTTGCGAGGCCTACCATTCGGTTGCCCAAAACCCCGAAGGGACCGGCCTGTTTCGTGCCATGCAAAAGGCGCTGCGCGTCGCCCGCATGACGCCTGACGAAGTGGATTACATCAACGTCCACGGCTCGGCCACCGAAAGCAACGACCTGGTCGAAACACGGGCCATCAAACGCCTGTTCGGCGCGCACGCCCGCCGCGTCGCCATCAGTGGCACCAAGCCGGTGACGGGGCATCTTGCCGGAGCGGCCGGGGCGCTTGAATCAGTCATCTGCGCGTTGACCGTCCATCGGAAAATCATTCCCCCGACCATCAACCTAACCGAACCGGCGGAAGGTTGTGATCTCGATTACACACCAACCATTGCCCGTCCCTATCCTGTGCGTGTGGCCATGAACCTAAACGCCGGATTCGGCGGAAAAAACTCCTGCCTGATTCTTAGAGAATTCATCTGCTGATGAACTATTTTTCGACCGCGCCGCTGATCGCAGCCGCCGGGAATCTGCTGCTCGCGATTTTTGTCCTTCTGCAGGCACCCGGCCAAAAACTGAACCGCACCTTTTTCCTCTTCGGACTATCCGTAACCATCTGGACGTTTGGTGCGTTCATGATGTTTGAGGTATCTACAAAAGAAGAGGCTCTGCTTTGGGCGCGCCTGCTGCACATCGGGGTGATTTTCCTGCCCATCGTCTTCTTCCACCTGACGATGCTGATCTCACGATCATCACTGGTCAAATATACCCCCGCACTCTGTTGGCTCGGCGGCGTATTTTTGATCGCCGACGCCACGCCTTATTTCATTCGAGACGTGCATTACGTGGGCTACGGTTATTTCGGGATTGCCGGCCCTCTCTATTGGGCCTTCAGCCTAACCATCCCCAGTCTTTCCGTGCCAGCCCTGTTCACGCTTTTGAAGCGTCGGCAGACTGCGGTTGGCACTCAAAAACATCGTCTCACGTTATTAAGTGCGGCGGTGATGATGTTATTTGTTTTTGGCCTGCACGATGTCGGCCCGGTATTTGGATTCTACAACTACCCAGGCACCACATTCCCTGTTTACCCTCTCGGAACGGCGGCTGCGCTCATTTATGGCGGCTTGGTTGCTTACAGCGTCCTACAACATCAACTGCTAGATATTCGATTGGGATTGGGCCGCGTAGCCGCGACATTTACCCGTCTTCTTTTTTTCTGCGGCATCGGATTCGTGCTTATTTTGGTGCTAGCCCTCGCCCGCCCCGAAGACTTCTCCCCTTTTGCGCTCTTTGGTTCGCTCGTCGTTCTGGCCATCAGCGGCCTGATCAGCTCCGTGCTTTTCCCGCGCTTGCTCGGCCGAGGTGCCGAAACCTTGGAACGACGCATTCTAGGGGATCGCTTCGAATACCGTGACAAGGTGACGGCCTTCATCGATCACCTGCACGAATACCGGCTCATTACTCCTCTGCTTGATGATCTTGTGGGCCTGCTGTCAGAAACCGTCAAAGTGCGCCGGTTTCAAATCACGCTCTTCGCCCCTTCGACGAGGGAAGTTTCCATATGCCGCACTTTCCCTCCCTCCATCGCATCCACCACCCCGACACCGGACTACGATTGCCTGCTGCTGCGTCTCATCCAGCAGCATACCGATCTTAACAACTTTGATTTTTCAGACCTCCCGGATACCTCTGGCGACAAACTTGCCGAGGCGAGCGCGATTCGCGCCAAATTCACCGATCTCAAACCAGCATTTTGTTTCCCATTACGATCCGCCGACGACATCTCCGGCGTGCTTATACTTGGAGAAAAAACGGATCGCAGCTACTACACCGCCGTCGATCTCGAAGTCATTGATGAATTGTGCCGCCAACTCAGCACCCTCATCGACCAAATACGACTCAAGGATCAACTGTCTATCACCGAGCGCCTGGAATCGCTTGCAGTGATGTCGCGAGGCTTGGCGCATGATCTCAATAATTTACTCACCCCCATCAGCACCTACATGCAGATCAGCGCATCAAAAACCATTCCCAACGACCCCAAGGGAGAGCTTTTTGAAATCGCCACAAAGAATCTTACAGCAATCAAAACCTACGTCCGCGAAGCCGTTTTCTTTTCAACCACGCTCGCGCCCAAGATCACCCGGATTTCCGCCGGCTACCTCCTGGAAAGCCTCGCTTCACTCTGCCAGCACCAGCTCGAAAAACACCGCATCGGTCTCCTCCGCGATCTGCCCGAAGCGTTCGATTTCCATGGCGATTCCATTCTGCTTCAACGCCTGCTCTCCAATCTCGTTTTCAACGCCATCGACGCCTCGCCCGCCGATACGGTGATTACCGTCCGTGCCGTGCGCCTCCCGCGCGTCTCTGGTCGCCCGGCCTGGATGCGACTCCAGGTCATTGACCAGGGCTCCGGTATTTCCCACGAAAACCTTGGACGCGTCTTCACACCTTATTTCACCACCAAAAACATCGGCGACCAGACGCGCGGCTTCGGCCTCGGCCTCACCATCTGCCAAAAAATCGTCCACCTCCATCGCGGCACCATCTCACTTTTGAGCACGGAAGGCCAGGGAACCACGGTGCAAATCGACTTCCCAAT
>JAHFTG010000398.1 GCA_023269455.1 Opitutaceae bacterium
GTCTCGCCAAACGCCAGCGCCCGAGCGCCCCACATGCCGACCTTCGTCGCGTTGGACACATCGACCACGTCAAAGCTGTGCGGTGCGCCATGTTTCATGCGCAAATCAAAGACGCCTTCCGACCCGCGTCCGCAGCCGATCACCGTATGCCCGAGCCGGATAAACTCCTCCGTCAGCGCCCGCCCCAAACCCCGAGTGACGCCGGTGATGATGATTTTCATTGGATTAATTTTTACTCAAACACTTGGTCCAGCTAGTAGTCCGCATCTCATTTTTCTTTGCTTTGTAGGGCTCGACCTTGTGTCGAGCCGCTTCGGCTTACGAACACCCAAAGACCTCGCGGCCTCACGCAAGGTGAGGCCCTACAGCGATTCTAAAATTCATCTGGGACTGCCTACTCGGGCTAGCTTCTTAAAAACTCTGCGCTCACCCGATCTTCAGCAGCTCCACATCGAACACCAGCGTCGCGTTCGGCGGAATCGCGCCCGGGTATCCGCCGGCTCCATACGCGAGTTCGGGCGGCAGCGTGAGTTTCACCTTGTCGCCGATCTTCATCGTCGCGACGCCGATGTCCCAGCCGGCGATCACCTGGCCCGCGCCGAGCACAAACGTGAACGGCTCCTTGCTGTCCACCGAACTGTCGAACTTTTTGCCGTTCATCAGCCAGCCCGTGTAATGAACGGTCACGGCTTCACCCTTCTTCGGGGTGCGTCCGGTGCCGGCTTTGAGTTGCTCGATCATGATTTCAGGTTTGGCCATAAAGAAAAATTTCGTGCGTGCTGCTGCGCTCCGTCGGCGATGCCTCAACCGACCTTCACCACAATCGTCTCGTCGCTAAACGTCACGCGGTCGCCGCCCATGACTTTTTTGCGTTTCTGCGTCTCGACGACGCCGTTGAGCAGCACCTGGCCTTCGCTGATGTAGGCCTTCGCCGCGCCGCCGGTTTCGGCGAGTCCGGAGAATTTCAACAACTGGCACAGCTCGATCGGCTCGGCCTTGACGATGATGGTGCGGGGAGTGGTTTCGGAAGCAGACATGTTGTTTAAAATTAAAGTTTTTTACCCTGACCGGCATGACCGGTGGCGCCTGCCCCGCCGCCCGCGCCTGACGCCGGCTTAACCGGATCGGCGAGACGGATGCCGTGTTTGCTGATCACGATGCGCCGCTCTTTGAAAAGCGAGCCGATGGCCTGTTTAAACGCCTTTTTGCTCAGGCCAAACGCCGCGCGAATCTCCTCCGGCGTGCTGTCGTCATGGAACGGCATGCGGCCGCCGGCCTTGGCCAGCGCGTCGAGAATGACATCCGCATTCGGCTCGATGCGGCGATGCCCGGCGCGGTCGAGGCTCAGGTCGATCTTGCCGTCGTCACGCACCGCGCGCACGAAGCCGTCGATCCGCAGACCCGTGCCCAGCGGCGTCGAAAGGTCGCTGTGATAAAGCAGTCCCATGTGCGCGTTGTTCACGATGGCGTTAAAACCCATCGGCGACTCACCCGTGATGAGCAGGTTCACTTCCTGCCCCTCGGCATAGACCGGCACGTCCGTGCTCAGGTGGCGCTTGATGCGCATGCTCGCGACGATGCGGTCGGTCTTCTCGTCCACCATCACGTAAACGACCACCCAGTCGCCCTGCTGGATGCCTTCCTGTTTGATCTCGCGGATGGGCAGCAACAGATCCTTCGCCAGCCCCCAGTCGAGAAACACGCCGATGCGCGGCGCGACGCTCACCACGCGCAAGTAGGCAAACTCGCCCACCTGGGCGTCCGGCGTCTCGGTCGTCGTGACCAACCGGTCCTCCGAGTCGCGGTAAAGGAACACGTCAAGCGTGTCGCCGACCTTCGCGCCCTCGGGCACGAGCGCGCCCGGCAGCAGCAATTCGCCTTGCGGGCCGCCATCGAGATAGAAGCCGGGAGGCGCGGACTTGAGGACGGTGAGTTGGTTACGTTTGCCGAGGAGGGCCATGTGTCCGGGCGACACTGACCAGCCGCTCCCGCCGTGCAACTGAGGATTGCAGCGAACGCCGTTTCCGTCGTGGCTGGTCCCTCTCGCCTATGAAATCCGCCTTTCAACTTGTCCTCCTGCTGCTGGCCTGCGCCGTGGCCACCGGTTGCGCCTCCACCGATGCGCGCGTCGTCGAGAAAGGCCGCAGCCTGAAGGACGTCCGCCACTTTTTTGTGCTGCGCAACTTGAAGGACAACCACGGCATCGACGTGCGTATCGTCCGCGCCC
>JAHFTG010000399.1 GCA_023269455.1 Opitutaceae bacterium
GATGTCGTGGGAGACGGCCTTGCCCATGTCGTAGAGGGTGAGGGCGGCGATGGTCGCGCCGGTGAGGGCTTCCATCTCGACGCCGGTTTTGGCCTCGATGGAGACGCGGCAATGGATGGCGACTTCGACGGCGCCGGTGGCGTCGGCGGGGCCGGGCTTGATCTCGATCTGGCAGTCTTCGAGGGCGAGCGGGTGGCAGAGGGGAATGAGGTCGCCGGTGCGCTTGGCGCCCATCACGCCGGCGAGGCTGGCGGTCTGAAAGACGGGGCCTTTCTTGCCGGTGATTTCGTGGTTGGCGATGAGCGCGGCGAGCGCGGGCGGGAGCAACACGGTGGCGACGGCGTGCGCGGTGCGGCGGGTGACGGCTTTGGGACCGACGTTGACCATCGCGGGCTGATTCTTCGCGTCGAGGTGGGTTAACATGGAGGGAGCTTAACGCGGACTCAGTGCCAGGGCCAGAACTTCGCCACGGTGCCGGCGGGGAAATCGGCGGGGCCGGGGGGGAGTTCGACGAAGCCGTGGGTGCCGAGGAGGCCGGTGAAATCGCCGGAGGTGTTGGTGGCGGCGGGGGTGGCGGTGCGGTGGCCGTCGGGCGTGGTGGTTATGATGACAGGCAGAAGAAAGGCGAGTGGTTGGGAAATGGTGACGGGCGTGGCGAGGGCGACGGGGTCGGGCGCGGCGGGGGTGAGTCCGCTCATGCGGGTGAGCGCGGGGAAGACGTAGCGGTGGAGGCAGGTGTAGGCCGACACGGGGTTGCCGGGGAGGGCGAAGACGGGGGTGTGGCGCGGAGTGAGGCCGAACCAGAAGGGTTTGCCGGGGCGCTGGGCGATGCCGTGGATTTTTTTGGCAACGCCGAGTTTGGCGAGGGCGGCGGGGATGTGGTCGAATTTTCCTTTGGAGACGCCGCCGGTGAGGATGACGATGTCGAAGCTGGCGATGACGTGTTGGAGGGTTTCTTCGATCTCGCGGGGCAGGTCGCGGAGGTGGAAGCGTTCGGCGCGCGAGATGAGTCCGCTGGAGAGGAGCGCGGCGCGGAGGGCGTAGTCGTTGGACTTGCGGATTTGGTGCGGCGCGAGTTCGGCGTAATCGACTTCGACGAGTTCGTCGCCGGTCGCGAGGACGGCGACGCTCGGGCGCATCGCCACGCTCAGGGTCGCCGCTCCGACGGAGGCGGCCACGGCGATCTCGCGGCCGGTGAGGCGGGTGCCGGTGGCGACGAGTTCTCGGCCGGCGATGGCATCGGAGCCTCGCCGGTGGATGCTCGCGCCGGGAGCGATGTGCGCTGTGTCGGAAAGCGTGATGGTCACGCCGCCCCGGGAAACATCTTCGTAGGGGATGACGCAGTCGGCGCCGACGGGGAGGGCGGCGCCGGTCATGATCTCGATGCATTCGTCGGGGGTTTTGATGGAGAGGGGAATCATCCCGGCGGCTTGCGTGCCGGTGACGCAAAACTTGCGGCCGGCTCCTGCGCGCAGGGCGTAGCCGTCCATGGTGACGCGGTCGAAGGGCGGGAGGTCGCGGTCGGCCTTGAGCGGGGCGCGCAGGACACGACCGTGGGCTTGGGCGAGCGGACAATCTTCGGCGGGGAGCGCATGGACGGACTCGCGGATGAGCCGGTCGGCTTCGGCGGGGGTGTTTAGCATGGTTGTTTTTGCACGAAGCTGTGCTTGGTTGTGAGGAGATCATGAGCGAAATCCGCGATACCTTCAACCGCCCGTTGCGCGATCTGCGGATTTCGGTGACGGATCGGTGCAATTTTCGCTGTCCTTACTGCATGCCGAAGGAGGTGTTCGGGGCGGGGCATGCGTTTCTGAAAGATCCGCAACTGATGTCGCTCGGCGAGTTGGTGCGGATTGCGCGGGCGTTCGTCGCGCTGGGGGTTGAAAAAATCCGGCTGACGGGGGGCGAGCCGTTGTTGCGCGCGGATGTGGCGGAGTTGGTGCGGGAGTTGAAGCACGGGCTGCGCGTGCCGGATGTGGCGCTGACGACGAATGGCTGGCTGCTCGAAAAATACGCAGGGGCGTTGCGCGAGGCGGGGCTGGACCGGGTGAATGTGTCGGTGGATTCGCTGGACGAGGCGACGGCGGGGCGGATGAACGGGCTGGGGTTTTCGGTGGCGCGGGTGTTGCGCGGGATCGATGCGGCGGTGGCGGTGGGGCTGCCGGTGAAGATCAACATGGTGGTGCAGCGCGGGGTGAACGATCACGAGGTGGTCGCGATG
>JAHFTG010000102.1:0-3142 GCA_023269455.1 Opitutaceae bacterium
TCGGCTCGTCCGACGATCTCGCCGCCGCCGTCACCCGCGCCAAAAAAGCCGCGCCCGACCTGCCCGTCGAAGTCGAGGTGGACCGCATGGATCAGATCCCACCCGTCCTCGCCGCCGGTGCCGACGTGATTCTTTTGGACAACTTCACGCCCGCGCAGATCAAGCGGGCCGTCGCCCTCATCGGCGGACGCGCCTTCACCGAGGCGAGCGGCGGCATCACGTTGAAAACGTTGCCCCGCTTCGCCGGCCTTGGCCTCGACTTCGTCTCCACCGGCGCACTCGTCCACCAAAGCGTGTGGGTTGATATCGGTCTCGATTGGCGCGCATGAAACCTTCCGCCGTCTCGCCCGAAACCGTCATCCTTGAGGAACTCCTCGCCGCCGAGCCCGGCCACGTCTCCGGCACCGCCCTCGCCAAAAAACTCGGCATGAGCCGCGTCGCCATCTGGCAATACATGGAGAAACTCCGCGAGCAGGGCTTCGCCTTCGAGGCCGTCCGTGCTCGCGGCTACCGTCTCACGTCCAAACCCGTCGCGCTTAACGCCGCGCTCATCCAGGCCTACCGCCACGACCACACCGCCGATTTCACGCTGCAACTGCTCGACGAGATCGACAGCACCAACGACGAAGCCGCCCGCCAGCTCGCCGCCGGGCGCACCGCGCCCTTCGCCATCCTCGCGCGCCGCCAGACCAAGGGCCGCGGCCGCTTCGGACGCGTCTGGCACAGCGAGTCCAACGGCAATCTCTACCTCAGCTTCGCCTTCCGCCCGCGCCTCGAACCCGCGCGCATGCAGATGTTCACCCTCTGGATGGGCGCCAACATCTGCGAACTCATCGCCAATTTCTGCCGCACCGCGCCCGGCCTCAAGTGGCCCAACGACCTCCTCTTCGACGGACGCAAAGCCGGCGGCATGCTCACCGAGGCCCGCATGGACGCCGACCACATCCGCGACCTCGTCTTCGGCCTCGGCCTCAATGTCAACAGCCCCGCCGGCGGCTGGCCCCAAGAACTCGCCGACAAGGCCGTATCGCTCGCCGAACACACCCGTCATCCTCTCGACATCAACCGCTTCACCGCCGCGCTCATCGGCCGCGTCCTGCAAGCCTACGAACGTTTCGTGGACGGCAGTTACGCCACGGCCTTCGCCGATCTTTGGAACCGTTACGACGTGCTGCGCGGCCAGCCGGTCGCCGTGCTTACCGGCAACCAGCGCGTCGCCGGCACCGCGCTCGGCATCGACGACGCCGGCTCTTTCATGGTCCGCACCGACAAGGGCCGCACGGAACGTTTCCACGCCGGCGAGGTGACGCTCGAAAAGAAGCCGAGAAGTTGAGAGTTGAAGGCTGAGAGTTGAGAGACCGGAAAAATTTCCGTTCTCCTTCTCGGCTCTGGACTCTCAACTCTCAGCTCTCAACCCTCAACCATTCCGCAATGGACCTCCTCTGCATCGACATCGGCAACACCCACACGCACTACGGCGTTGTCGGGAGCGCCGGCACCACCCTCCACGGCACTGTCATCACCCCGTTGCTCGATGACCCTCAGGAGGGCCTGCCCTCCCGCCTCATGACCATTTTCGAGACTCACCCGAAGATCGTCGGCATCGCCTTCTGCTCGGTCGTGCCTGCGATCAACTGGCGCCTGCAAGAAGTCCTCGCCGCCGCTTCAACGCGACCCGTTTTTCAACTCACGCATAAGCACAAGCTCGGCGTGCCCATCACCTATCCGCAGCCCGCCGAGATCGGCCAGGACCGCCTCGCCAACGCCGCCGCCGCCCACGCTCTCGGCGGAAGCCCCGCCGTCGTGATCGACTCCGGCACCGCCGTGACCTTCGACATCATCACGACCAAGGGCGGCTACGAAGGCGGCATCATCGCCCCCGGCATCGAGCTCACCCGCCGCTACCTCCACGAACGCACCGCGCAGCTCCCCTTGCTCGACGACTCGCTCGAAATCCAATCCGTCATCGGCAAGTCCACCACCGAAGCCATGCGCATCGGCACCGTCATCGGTTTCCCTGGGCTCATCCAGGCGCTGCTCGACGCCGTCCTCGCCGACCTCAAGGCGCGCGGCGAACCGGCCGCCCACCTCTTCGTCACCGGCGGCAACGCCGCGTTTCTGCAAACCCGCCTGCATCCGCACGTCCAGTTTGTGCCCGACCTCACGCTGCGCGGCCTCGCCGCCGCCTACCGGTTGAACCAGTCATAAACCTTTCGCGTTTTTCCGTGTCAGCGTTTACTCCCATCTGAAATTCATGCCCGCAGATTCTCCCGCCATCGAAGTCCGAGACCTCGTCAAAACCTACGCCGGCGTCACCGCCGTCAACAAGGTGGGCTTCACCGTGGCGCGCGGCGAGATCCTCGGCTTCCTCGGCCCCAATGGCGCGGGCAAAAGCACCACCATGCGCATCCTCACGGGCTACCTCCCCGCGACGTCCGGCGTGGTCAACGTCTGCGGGCTCTCCGTCGCGACCCACAGCGACGACGTGAAGAAGTTCATCGGCTACATGCCCGAGAACAATCCGCTCCCGGACGACATGCGCGTCTCCGAATACCTCCACTACCGCGGCCGTCTCAAAGGCCTGAAGCGCGCCAAACTCTCCGTGCGCCTCGACGAAGTGCTCGAGCTCTGCGACCTCAAGCGCGTCCGCCACCGCATCATCGGCAAACTCTCCAAAGGCTTCCGCCAGCGTGTGGGCATCGCCGAGGCGATCCTCGCCGAGCCGCCCGTCATCATCATGGACGAGCCGACCATCGGCCTCGATCCGCACCAGATTTTGATTGTCCGCGACCTCATCGCCAGCCTGCGCGGACGCATGACGGTCATCATCTCCTCGCACATCCTGCCCGAGATCGAGATGACCTGCGACCGCGTGCTCATCATCAACCAAGGCCGCGTCGTCGCCCAAGGCACGCCCGCCGATCTCCGCCGCGAAGTCTTCGGCCACTCCAGCTACGCCCTCGAAATCGCGGGCGACCTCGAAGCCGCCCTGCCCGAAGTGCTCGCCCGCGTGGAGCCGTCGCTCCTCGTCGCCGAAACCGGCGCGCCTGACGCCACCGGCTTCCGCAAACTCACCCTCACCACCACGCGCGAGGATGATTTCAGCGAGACGTTGTTGCGCGCGCTCGCCGCCGACAGTCGC
>JAHFTG010000102.1:3152-7656 GCA_023269455.1 Opitutaceae bacterium
ACGTCTTCCTCGCCGCCACCAAGCGCGGCTGGGAAGCCATCGACGCGCCGAAAGGCGCGTCGAAATGACCAGTGACGCAGTGACCATTGACCAATGAAAATCCAAGTCCCGTCATTTCTCCGCCTCCGACCATTGGTCAATGGTCACTGGTCATTGGTCACTTTCATCTGATGAAACACTTCCTCACCATCCTCAGTCACGAGATCCGCATGCTGCTGGTCAACGCCAGCACCTACGTCGCCGCCGTGCTGTTTCTCGCCGTCATGGGCTTCATCTTCTCCGGCGTGTTGGACAACTACAGCAAGGCCGCGCAAGAGACCTCGCCCGCCACGGTGTTTTTCCAACTCTTCTGGCTGCCCGTCTTCTTCATGGTGCCGCTGCTCACCATGAAGTGCATCTCCGAGGAACGCCGTCTCGGCACCTTGGAAACCCTGCTCACCGCACCCGTCTCCACCGCCGAAGTCGTCCTCGGCAAATACTTCGCCGCCTACTTCCTCTACCTCCTGCTCTGGGCTTCGACCGGCGGGTTTTTCTACATCCTGCACCGCTTCGCGCAGGATTCCCGTTTCCTCGATTTCGGACCGATGGCGGGCGGCTACCTGTTCATCGCGATCTCCGGCCTGTTCTACATCGCCATCGGCGTGTTCGCCAGCTCGCTCTCCCGCAACCAAGCCGTCGCCGGCATCCTCTCGTTCACCATCCTCTTCGCCTTCATCATCGGGCTCAACTACGCCGGCACCCTCGAAGTCATGAACCTCGACTCGATGAAACCCCTCCACACCGCGCTCGATTACGTGCGCACCTTCCGCCACCTCGACGACTTCAGCCACGGCGTCGTCGATACGCGCCAGGTGCTCTTTTATCTGAGCGGCACCGTGCTCATGCTCATCTTCAGCATCCTCAGCATCGAAGTGAAACTCCTCCACAGCTGACCCGATGAGTTCCCCCACCAGTTTCCGCGCCGCCCGCTGGGGCCGCACCCTCAACCTCCTCGCGCAGGCCGTCCTCTTCATCACGCTCTTCGGCGGGCTCAACTACCTCGCCGTCCATTACGCGTGGCGCTTCGACCTCACCCAAAGCCACCGCCACTCGCTCTCCCCCGAGACTCTGGCCTATCTCAACAAACTCGACGTGCCTGTGCGCATCGTCGTCACGCTCACGGAAGACAGCGACAACGACCAGGTCGCGCAGGCCTACCGCGACGTCAGCGGCCTCCTCCGCGAATACGGCTATGCCACCGAGAACAACGACAAGGGCCGCGTCACCACCGAATACCTCGACGTATTCCAACGTCGCCGCGACGCCGAAGCCCTCGGCATCACCGACCCCAATAGCATCCTCGTAATCTGCGACGGCCGCCCTCCCCTCAAGATCACCCTCGATCAGCTCTACGACGTGAAAGACCAAGAGAAAAAGGCCTTCCTCGGCGAGAAAGTCTTCACCGCCGCGATCCTTGATGTCTCCAACCCCTCCCGCAAAAAAATCTATTTCCTCCAGGGTCACGGCGAGATGCAGCTCGACGACGTAAGTCCCGACCGCGGACTGTCCCTTCTCAAAGGGGAGCTGATCTCGCGCAACTTCGACGTCGCCCCCCTCGACCTCTCCAAGCAACACAAAATCCCCGAAGACGCCTCCGTCCTCGTCATCGCCGGCCCGCAGGGCCGCTACACGCCCGAGGAGCAGGAAATGCTGCGCCAGTATCTTTCCACCCGCGCCGGCCGCCTGCTTGCTCTCCTGCCGCCGATGTATCCGAATGGCTTGGATGATCTTCTCTACGAATGGGGAATACTGGCCGACGACGTCGTCATATACGACAGCGGCTCCAACGGCCAAAACGAGAACGGCGATCTCATCCTCCTGCCCACCGACGATGGTGCGAAACATCCGGTCACCAAGAAACTGGCCGACTACCGCATCCCGCTGCGTTTCGGCCTGTCGCGCTCCGTCCGCCCCGATCTCGGCCGCACCCTGGATAATAACCTGAAGGTGCTGGCCCTCGTGCATCCAGACCCCGCCACGTCGTGGGGCGAGCGCAACTACCGAGACCGGAGCGTGTCCACGTTTGACCCCAACATCGATCTTAAGGGCGACATGCTCGCCGTTGCCACCGCCTCCGAACGCGTGACCCCAGAGGGCGGACTCAAGTTCACCGTGCCCGGAGGCCGCGTCGTCTCGTTCGGCAGCGCCGATTGGATCGCCAACGCCCGCCTCGGCGTCATCGGGAACCTTACTCTCTTTATATCGTCGGTAAACTGGATCACCGACCGCGACATCGACCTCAACGTCCCCGTCCGCCCCATCAACAAATTCCAACTCTCCCTCACTCAAAACCAGTTGAGAAACCTCCGTTACAGCCTGTTCTTCCTGCTGCCCGGAGCCGCCGCCCTGCTCGGCGCGATCGTTTACTGGACCCGCCGTAGCTGACCCTTCCCTCTCATCCATGCGCACAAAAATCACGCTCTTCCTGCTGCTCCTGAACGTAGCGCTGCTGGCCGTCATCCTCTACACGCGCCACGAGTGGAACGCCGAACGCGCCCTCAGCGATGCCCGCAAAAATGTCTTCGGCGACGAGATCATCGGCCTCACCGCCATCGAGATCAAGGTTGCCGGCGCAGACCAGTCACTGCGCCTCGGGCGCGACAAAACCACCGATCCTTGGTCGATCACTTCGCCCATCAACTGGCCCGCGAATGATTTCGCCGTGAAACGCATCATCAACGAGCTCGTTTTTCTGAAAAACGAGACAAGCTTCCGCGTCAAAGACCTCGTGAAGAACGGCCAGAGTCTCGCCGAATACGGCCTGAATCCACCCAGCCTCACGCTCTCCTTCACCCGCGCTACGGTCACCGCCGACGGCCCCCCTCTCACCACCACCCTCGGCATCGGTGATACCACGAAGGTCGGCGGTCGCCTCTATCTGCTTTCCCCCGACAAGCAGAGCGTCGAGGTCGTCAACCGCAGCCTCGCGGAAAGCCTCAAGCAAGGACTAGAGCAGCTCCGTTCTGACGCACTTTTCACCATTCCCGTTTACGAAGTGCGCTCGCTCGGCCTGCAAATCCCCGGCCCTGACGGCAAAAATGTCCGCGTGCGCCTCCGCCGCGAAAACACCCGCTGGTCTTTCGAGGCCCCCATCGTCGCCCGCGCGTCCAAATCCGCCGCCGACGCCGCCGTCAACCTCCTCAACTCCCTGCGCGTCACTCGTTTTCTCACCAAGGCCGATGCCCCCGCCGACCGCACCGGTCTGGACAACTCCACCCTCCGCGTGACGCTTGAAGGCAACAATCGCCGCGAGACCCTCGTTGTCGGCCAGCCCGTCGGCGCGCCCGGCCCCGACGCCACCGAATTCTACGCCCAGCTCGAAGGCCGCGATCAGGTATTCGTTACTTCGTTACCGAACCGACTCTCCGAAACCCTCCACCGTGCGCAGGAGACGCTCCGCGATCTTCACGTCCTCGACTTCGATCCGGCCGCCGTCACCGCCATCGCCCTCACTCCTGATTTTACCCTCCAGCGGCTCGACGCTCCGGCAGGCGGCACCGCCTCCTGGCAGATCGTGCTCCGCACCGGCGACGAAGGCTCGCAAACGCTTCCCGCCGACACCGAGCGCGTCACCCACCTCCTCCAACGCCTGACGTTGCTCGCCGTCACTCCGCATCCCGGCAAAGACGGCAAGATAGAGTCCGGTTTCCTGAGCGACGCACCCTCCAGCGCCGACCTAGAAAACTGGGGCTTCAACCTCCCCGCCCGCAAGATCACCCTCACTTTCGCCCAGCCCGCCCCGAGCGCTGGCGTCGTGAGCACCACGCCCCCTGTGACCACGCTCCTGCTCGCCGTGAGCGGCAGTTCCAGCGGCTTCGTCCAAGCCCGCGTGGACGGCCAGACGTTTGTTTATGCCGTGCCTGAAGATACGCTCAACGACCTCCCCGTCGCCCCCCGCCTCTATCGCGACCGCACCCTGCGCACCCTTCCTGAAGGCGCGCAGATCACCGGCCTTAGCTTGACCGCCACCGACAGCGCGACGCCCGTTTACGCCCGCCAACTCACCGCCGGCGAGACATGGGCCGCCGCTCTCGCCGCCGAGCCTGCCGCCAAGCGCACCGCCTTGGAAACCGTGCTCGCGCAACTCCGCACGTTGCGCGCGAAACAGTTTGTGAGCGACACCTACACCCCGACCACCCTCGTGGACGGCCAGCCCAAACCCTGGAAATACAAACTCGAAGCCACCCTCGCCCTCGGCGGCGGCGCGGGCGGGCAAACCACCGTCAGCACGCTCTCACTCAGTGAACGCGTCGGCGGCGGCACCCAGCTCGCCGGCTCCTCGGAATTCAACGTCGTCTTCGAAGTCGAGCAACCGCTCCTCGACGCCCTCTGGACGCTCACCTACGGCCCGCGCGATCCCGGCGAACCCGTTCTGCCCGCCGCGATCCCGGCCAAAGAAACTCCCCCTGCCGCCGCCCCTGAATCCGCGCCCACCCCAGTGACCACGCCCGCCGCCAAACCCTGA
>JAHFTG010000103.1 GCA_023269455.1 Opitutaceae bacterium
ACGGGGTTGTTCTTGGTGCGGCGGCAGAGGATCTGCACGACGCGGAGGATTTCTTTTTTGCGACCGACGACAGGGTCGAGTTCGCCTTTGCGGGCGAGTTCGGTGAGGTCGCGGCCAAACGCTTTCAGAGCGGGCGTTTTCACGTCCTTCTTGTTGCCTTCGTCGCCGCCGGAAGCGCCACCGCTGCGCTGGGGCGTGCCGGAGGAAGCTTCTTCGCTGCCGCCACCGCCGCCTTCGCCGCCGGAGAACTGCGGATCGAGTTCGCGGAGGATTTCGTTGCGGGTGCGTTCGATGTCGATGTCGAGGGACTTGAGGACGCGGGCGGCCACGCCTTCGCCTTCGCGGAGGAGACCGAGGAGGATGTGCTCGGTGCCGACGTAGGAGTGGTTGAGCGCCTTGGCTTCCTTGCCGGCGAGGGCGAGGACTTTTTTGACGCGGGGCGTGTAGGGGATGCTGCCTTGGGTCTTGGTTTCCTGACCGGTGCCGACTTGTTTTTCGACGGCGTTGCGGACGGTTTCGAGGTCGAGGCCCATCTTCTGGAGAACGCTCACGGCGACGCCTTGCCCGAGCTTGATCAGCCCGAGGAGAATGTGCTCGGTGCCGACGTAGTTATGATGAAAACGGTCGGCTTCCTTGCGGGCCAGGGCGAGCACTTGCTGCGCGCGTGGCGTGAAGTTGTTCATTGGTTCCATAGGTGTCGTGCGTGGGTTGTCGGGTTAGTTCTGTCCGTTGATCGTGAAAGTGGGCTTGGCAAAGGTAGCAAATTCCGTGCGTAGCTTGTCGGCACGGAGCACATCGCGCTGAACTGATTCCAAATCATGCTGCACGGCGTTCTGGATGTGCCCGGGCTGGGCCTCGATGAAGAGACGGTCGATGATCGTGCGGCAATCCTCGGGGAAAACATTCAGGTCGATCCCGAGGCGGAGCAGCGAAAGGAGGTTCATGGCCTCGGTGGAGGTGAGGAGGTGGCTGTTTTGGAGGATGCCGTAGGCGCGGCCGATCTTGTCGTGAAGCTTCGGGGCGTCGGTTTCGATGAGCTTGGCGCGGGCGTTGAGTTCGTGCTCGATGATGGATTCGAGCACGCTGCCGAGGCGCTTGATGATTTCTTCTTCGGATTCGCCGAGCGTGGTCTGGTTGGAAATCTGAAAAATGCTGCCGCTCGCGTCGGAACCTTCGCCGAAGAGGCCGCGCACGACCATGCCGAGTTGGTTCACGGCGCGGACGACTTTTTCCATCTGGCCGGAGATGACCAGCGCAGGCAGGTGCATCATGGCGGAGGCGCGCATGCCGGTGCCGAGATTGGTCGGGCACGCGGTGAGGTAGCCGAGCTTCGACGAGTAGGCGTAGTCGAGGCGCTCCTCGAGTTCGGAGTCGAGGGCGTTGATCACGCTCCAGGCTTTTTTCAACTGGAAGCCGGCGCGGAGCACCTGGATGCGCAGGTGGTCTTCCTCGTTGATCATCACGGAAACGGTCTGGTCCTTGTTGATGACCACGCCGGCGCCGTCCTTCGAGCCGCTGAGCTCGCGGGAGATAAGGTGACGCTCGACTAGAATCTGTTTCTGAAGATCGGTGAGTTCGGAGACGGCGGCCTTCACGCTGCGCTTCATGGGCGCGGTGCCGGCGAGCGCCTCGCGGCAAACTTCCAGCACTTCGGCGCGCTGGGCCTCTTGCGACCAGCCCGGAAAGGAGCGGCCGGCGAGATTCCGCGCGAGGCGGATGCGCGTCATGAGCACGATCGGACATTTGCTGCTCGCGGTGTCCGTGAGCTCTGAAGGCGTGGACAGGAGCGAGGCGATCGTCATGGGCTTAACGCGCGGACTTCGGCTGCTGTTCAAAGGCTTGTTTGAGCTGTTGGATTTCATCGCGGAAACGGGCGGCGTCTTCGAAACGCTCGGTTTTGACCGCGTCGTCGAGGCTCGATTCGAGTTCGCCGAGACGGTCGTGAAGGGTTTTGCGCTCAAGGGATTTTTGCGGCACCTTGCCGGTGTGCGCGGTGCCCTTGTGCATGTTGTCGAGCATGGGCTCGACGAGGCTGGAAAAGGTCTCGTAGCAGTGCGGGCAGCCGAAGCGCCCGTGCTTTTTGAAATCGTTCTGGGTGAAACCACACTGCTCGCAGCGCACACCCGCAGAGGTGTTGTCGGGATTCAGGGACGCCTTGAGCAACAGGTCGGCCAGCGAGAAGCCGCTGGGATCGGTCACGCCCTTGGCCTGCGCGCAGGATTCGCACAGGTCCACCTTATGCACCTTGTTATTCACGATTTGCGTGAGGTGCACGGTGGCCTGATTGCTGCAAAGATCACATTTAAGCGGGCTGGCCATGGAGATAGGTTAGCACGTCAGGCGGTGAAGTTCGACCCGGTTGACGAGATTTTTTGAGAGGGGCGAAACATTGCGTTCTTCTTGCACCGATCATGCCAAACGGGAGACGGGTGGCAAGGCAAGGTCTCACCCATGTAACGTGGAGAAACCGCGCGCGGACGCATGCGCCTTCCCGGCGCTTGGCGCGGGGAATATGCGCGACATTGGCACATCGCCGGGATCGCACCGGTGAGACCGGATGATGGGAACGAGGACCAAGGGCGTTTGCGTCCGCAGCGCCTCAAATGCGCGTGCCCTCGACCAACACGCGACGGCGAAACGCCTCCAACACACGCTGCGTGACCGGGCCGGGGTTGGCGGTGCCGATCTCGCGGCCGTCGAGCTTGACGACCGGGATGACCTCGGCCGCCGTGCCGGTGAGGAAACACTCATCGGCATTCCAGACATCGTAGCGCGTCATATCCGCCTCGCGCAATGGGATGCCCAGCTCCTGCGCGATATCCAAGATCGAGGAACGCGTGATGCCCTTCAGCGCACCTTGCGAGGCAGCCGGAGTGATGATCGCGCCCTTGTGGACGATGAAGATATTGTCGCCCGTGCATTCGGCGACGTAGCCCTGGTCGTTGAGCATGATCGCTTCAAGGGCACCCGCCTGACGCGCCTCGATCTTGGCGAGGATGTTGTTGAGGTAGTTGAGCGACTTTACCGCCGGGGGCAGCGCGGCCGAGTTGATGCGGCGTGTCGCCACGGTCACGATGGACAGGCCCGTGGTGTAATGTTCGGCGGGATACAGCGCGATCTTGCTAGCAATGATGAAGATCGATGGCTTGGGGCACAGCCACGGGGAAAGCCCGAGGTCGCCCACCCCGCGCGTCACGACCAAGCGGATATAGCCGTCAGTGAGGCCGTTGCGCCGACAGGTTTCGCAGGTAGCCTCGGCGATTTCCTGGCGGGACCAAGGCAACTTAAGCATCAGCGCTTTGGCGGAGTATTCGAGTCGCTCCAGATGTTCATCGAGACGAAAGACATTCCCCTGATAGAGGCGGATGCCCTCAAACACCCCATCCCCATAGAGCAAGCCGTGGTCGAAAACGGATACCTTGGCATCCGCTTCGTTCACGTAGTTTCCATCGAGGTAAATGATCATTCGCGCAACGGTAGGAAATCCCGCGTGATTTTGTCCAGCTCCGGCCAGACTTTCTTCTTGTGTCCTCGAACCGAGAGAACAAATTTTTGTCCTTACCCAATCCCCTTCCCCTATGCATAACCCTACCCTCCGTTCCCGCGCCGGTTTCACCCTGATCGAACTGCTGACAGTGATCGCGATCATCGGTATCTTGGCGTCCATTCTATTTCCCGCCATCGGCGCGGCTAAAAAAGCCGCCCAAAAATCCAATGATTTGTCGAATATTCGTTCGATCGGTCAGGCCGCGCTGATGTATGCCAACGACAACAATGATCGTCTTCCGGACCCCATCGCAAACGAAGCAGCTCCAACAACCCGCAAAATCACCGGAACTGATCGCTACCATATCTGGTTTGGTCTCTTAGCCCAAGCTGGCAATTTATCCGACCCCGCCTTGCTTGTTTCGAAGCTCGACACGCAATACCCAGCGACCATGCCGACAGCCATTCTAAACCCGGACAATAAACTGGCTTTAGATGGAGCCTACACAACGCTCATCCCAGCCTATGAAGTTGTTGGCGGCGTAAAAGGCGCTGATGCATCTACAACACCCATTGCATACACGCGTGGTCTGAAAACAGATGGTAATTGGGACACAACCCCCGGCGTTGGCGTCTATGGTAATGATGGCGGAGGTTTGATCGTTTTTATCGGAGGCAATGTGGCCAAATATAAAGCGATCGGCGCTCCCGACTACCTGATTAATACACTAGGGAAAACCACGGTAAACATTCTGCAGGCCGTTCCGACTGGCGGAAATTACAAACTATACGGAAGCGGTGGAAGCATCGGATCCACCAGCGGATCCAACCCCATAGCCGCGCAGTAGCCATAAAATAAATTAAACTCAAAAAAGCCCGGCCGTTCAATCGACTGGGCTTTTTCTTTTCTATTTTCCATGGATCAATCGACAAAGAAAACCTTTCCGTCAGAGAGGTTGTGCCTTTTGTTTGCCTAACATGACCACTCAGGCCGCGACCACCTATATTGTAGGCCACAAGAACCCCGACGCCGACGCCATCTGCTCGGCCATCGCCTACGCCGCGTTCAAGGAAGCCCGGGGCTTCACCGGATTCGTCGCGGCGCGCTGCGGCAACTCGAACGCCCGCATCGACACCATTCTCACGCGTTTCCGTCAGCCGCTCCCTCTCTACCTGAGCGATGTCACGCCGCGCGTCCGCGATGTCATGGTCACCGACGTCGTGTCGGTTCAACAAAACGCCACCTGCGCCGAGGCCCTCGAACTCATCGACCGCCATGACGTTCGCGTGCTGCCAGTCGTGACCGATGAAAATCGCGTGATCGGCAGCGTATCGATCTTTCAGCTCGGCGGCTTTTTTGTGCCCCGCATGGATGAGCCGCGCGAGATGAGGAAAGTCTTCAGCAGCCTCGCGCACATTTCCCGCGCCCTCAAAGCCCGCGTCGTCCACTCCGACCAAGCCGACCGCCTGGAGGAGCTTTTTGTGCGCGTCGGCGCGATGGACGTCCGCTCCTTCGGCACCATCTCCAGCGGCGAAGGCGTTCCCTTCGAAAAAACCATCATCATCGTGGGCGACCGGCGCGACATTCAGCTGCGCTCCATCGAGCTCGGCGTGCGTGCGCTCGTCGTGACCGGCAACCTCCCCATCGACGACGACGTGACCGCGCTCGCCCGCACCAAAGGCGTTTCGCTAATGGTCAGCCCCTACGACTCGGCCACGACTGCCTGGGTCATCCGCAGCGCATCCATCCTGGATCACCTCGTGGATCGGAAATTTTCCTCCATCGGCGCCGAAATCCGCCTCTCGGATGTCCGCAAGAAACTCGCGACCTCCTCGACCGCCGCGTTCATGGTCATCGACGACAACGGCATCCTCCAAGGCATTCTCTCCAAGACCGATGTGCTCAAGCCGGTGAAAACCCGCCTCGTGCTCGTCGATCATAACGAGATGACCCAGGCCGTCTCAGGCGCCGAACAAGTGACCATCACCGAGATCATCGACCACCACCGTATCGGCTCGCTCAGCACCCAGCAACCGATCCTCTTCATCAATGAGCCCGTCGGTTCCACCTGCACCATCGTCGCCGATCTCTTCCGCCGCGAAGGCCTCGTGCCCACTCCCGCGATCGCCGGCATCATGATGAGCGGAATCATCGCCGACACCCTTCACCTCAACAGTCCGACCTCCACCGAGAAGGACACCTGCATCCTCGCGTGGCTCGCCAAGATCGCCCAGATCAACTCGCGCGAACTCGCCGACACTATTTTCAGCTCCGGCTCCGTCATTCTGGCGAATCCTCCCGGCAAGGTCATCCGCACCGATTTTAAAATCTACGACGAAGACGGCGTGCGTTTCGCCGTCTCCCAAGTCGAAGAACTCGGCTTTGGCAATTTCTGGCAGCACGCCCGCGACCTCGCCAAAGCTCTCAAAGAGCTCTGCGTCGAAGACAATCTCCTCTTCGCCTGCCTGCTCGTGACCGACATCAACACCCAGAACTCGCTCCTCCTCGTCAAAGGCGACCCCGAGTTCATCTCGCGGATCAACTACCCCTACGTCGAGAAAGACGAGATCTTCGACATGCCGGGCGTAGTAAGCCGCAAAAAGCAGCTCATCCCCTACATCGGCAGCGTGCTCAAAGAAATGCAGACCGACGGCGTGATCGCCCCGTCCGCCTCGGCCGGAGCCAATATCTAACGCTCCCGAGAATCCCAACGCGGACAGTCCGTCCGCATTCGCCCGATTCGCGGTTGGATTCACCGTTTGAATTGTAGCGTTGCCGCGCGTCCGCCCGCTCCGCAGTTTTCGCTTTTATGACCGTTGAGAACAACGCCGCTCCCGCGCCTGCCGCCCCCACCGATTTCATCCGCGACATCGTCGCCGCCCACCTCGCGGAAAAACGCTACGACGGCATCGTCACCCGCTTCCCGCCCGAGCCCAACGGCTACCTTCACATCGGCCACGCAAAGTCCATCTGTCTGAACTTCGGCATCGCCCGCGAAAACGGCGGCCGCTGCAACCTCCGCTTCGACGACACCAATCCCGCCAAGGAAGACATCGAATACGTCGAGTCCATCACCGCCGACGTCCAGTGGCTCATCGCCGGCTGGGCCGACCATTGCCTCGGCTTCAAACCCAAAGGCGCCCACCCCGCCCTCCAGACCGTCAACGGCCGCCCCGATCACTACCTCGCACCCGTCGAACTCTCAACTGGCTCGGCGTCCGCCGAGCCCTTCTTCGCCAGCGACTACTTTGAAGAGCTCTACGGCTACGCCCTCGACCTTATCAAAAAAGGCAAAGCTTACGTCTGCGACCTGAGCGCCGAGGACACCGAAGCCTATCGCGGCTCGCCCGAGAAGCCCGGCCAGGACAGCCCGTTCCGCAACCGTTCCGTCGAAGAGAACCTTGACCTCTTCCAACGCATGCGCGCCGGCGAGTTCCCCAACGGCGCCCGCTCGCTCCGCGCCAAGATCGACATGACCGCGCCCAACATGTGGCTGCGCGATCCCCTCCTCTACCGCATCCGCCACGTTGCCCACCACCACGCCGGCGACAAGTGGTGCATCTACCCGCTCTACGACTACGCGCACTGCCTGAGCGACTACCTCGAAGGCATCACCCACAGCATCTGCACGCTCGAATTCGTCGATCACCGCCCGCTCTACGACTGGGTCCTGGAAAGCCTCGATCTCCCCCGCGCGCTCCCGCACCAATACGAGTTCTCCAAGCTCATCCCGGGCTACATGATCGTCTCGAAACGCAAGCTGCTCCAACTCGTCACCGGCAACGCCGTCACCGGCTGGGACGACCCGCGCATGCCCACGCTTTCCGGCCTGCGCCGCCGCGGCATCCCCGCCGCCGCCCTGCGCCGTTTCGTGATCGGCGCCGGCGTCACCAAATTCGACGCCCTCACCGACATCGCCGTGATGGAGCACGTCGTGCGCGAAGACCTCAACGCCCTCGCCATCCGCCGTCTCGCCGTGCTGCGCCCGATCAAAATCGTCCTCACCAACATCGCCGAAGGCGAAGTCATCGAGTGCGACGCGACCAACAACCCTCAGGACGAAACTCCCACCACTCGCAAGGTCGCCCTTACCCGTGAGGTGTTCATCGAAAGCGACGACTTCGCCGAAGTGCCGCCGCCAAAATACTTCCGCCTCAAACCCGG